>JBBAAT010000208.1:0-5171 GCA_041658145.1 Bacteroidales bacterium
GGGCTTCAAAGATGCATTTCTTGTAGCTTTTCTGAATGGCGAAAGAATTTCTCCCCAGGAAGCTATGAAATTGATTAAAAAAAATTAATAGCTTTGCAAGAAAATTAAGAGAAAAAAAATGAATGTGAAAATAAAACGGGAAATAAAAGTTGGAATACTGGTAGTTATCAGCCTTGCCTTTTTTTACTGGGGATTTAATTTCCTGAAGGGAAGAAATTATTTTTCGAGCAGCAGGGTTTTTTATGCTGTTTACAAACAAGTTAACGGTCTGGTTGAAGCCAATTCAGTAATGATAAACGGATTAAAAGTTGGTGAAGTTAATAAGATAGCATTCCTGGGTAATAAAGGAAGAATGCTGGTCAAATTTTCTATTGAAAATGATATTGAGATATCGGCTAATTCAATTGCCAGGATTTATAATTCTGATATTTTGGGTTCCAGGGCAATTGAGATTATTTTACGCGATAGTATTAATTCGAAAGGTGAACATGTTTATGCAAAGAGCGGCGATACTTTAATGTCCGGCATACAAGCTTCTATTTCTGAAGAAGTGAGTTCTCAGATGCTGCCCTTGAAAAAGAAAGCTGAAAGCCTCTTGGCATCGATTGATTCCGTAATTTCAGTTATTCAGTATGTTTTTAATGAAAGCACGCGCCAAAACCTAATGCATAGTTTTGAAAGCATAAAATTTACCATCAAAAATCTTGAACATGCAACGTACAATATAGATACCCTGGTAAATACTCAACGGTATAGGTTATCGGTGATCTTTGCAAATATTGAGTCTATCACTACCAATTTCAAAAACAACAATTCCAAGCTGACAAATGTCATCAATAATTTTTCTAACATCAGTGATTCATTATCCAAAGTAAGGATCGTAACCACCATCAACAAGGCAAACAATGTTCTGGAAAATTTCTCGGAAATTACAAAAAAGATTGATAATGGCGAAGGTTCTCTTGGCTTGCTGATTAATAATGATAGTTTGTATAATGATCTGAATAAATCGTCAAAGGAACTTAATTTGTTGCTTAAAGATCTTCGGCTGAATCCTCACAGGTACGTTCATGTTTCTGTTTTTGGCAGGAATCCCAAAAAAGATCAATATAAAGCTCCTGGAGAGAAGAAATAAGTTACTGTTCATCCATTTGTATATAGTATGCAGGAGGCAGCGGCAGGAGGCAGTTTCTGACTGCCAAGTGCCTACTGCATACTACCTGAATAGTAACAGAAATAATCATTTAAAGACATCCTCTTTACTAAGAGGGCGCTTGTTTTCTTCCCAAATAAAATCCTTGAGCCGGGTGTCGTTTGCAGATAAATCTTTTTCAGGATAAAGTGTGGCTTCTGGTTTTACGATGAAAGTAATCGTATTAATCTCTTTTTCGTTTACATGAATGATCAGGTTATCTGATTGCGCCTTGTTCACACCAATCAGTTCATTTTTATCGTCTCTGATATAATAAATCGTTTCTCCGTTACCGTTCACATCTATTTTTTTCAGGTCGTTATTGCTGAAATAACCTATCAGGGTTTTTCCTTTCACCTGGTTAAAACGTGTAGAATCATCTTTGGAAATAACGAAAGATGAAGCATAAAGGAACATCTGTTTAATTTGGTTATTGCTCAACCTGATAAAAATGGTATCGGCAGATAGCTGGTTTTTATCAGTCCATAGCATCGGTTTTACAAACATAGATATTGTTGAATCTTTGAATGAATACACAATTGAATCGCTAATGCCTTGCAAGTCGGATTTAAAGAATTTAGCATGATGGTATGCATAAATAGTTTTGCCCTTGCCTGTACTATCGAAGAAAGCTTTTAAAGTATCAGCGTGAAGAAAAAGAGAATCGCCGCTAACATCTTGTATAAGCAAGGCTTGCTTTGTGATCATCGTTTTACCTTTTTTCTCTTCATATTCGGCATAATTCCCTTTCAATATTATATTTTGTACGGTGTCAGTAACGGTAATGTTGTTGAATGCTTTTCCGAACCCGATTATGCGGTCGTAGTATAGGCTGTCGCCGTTTAATTGTTGTTCTTTATTTGTGAAATGTGCGTTTTTATTGAATTGAGCTATATCTTTCTTTGTATCGTACCAGCCGTTTTCGCAGTAAATCGTGTTTTCCTTACTTACAATAGTGGTAGGTCCGTAAAAATATGAAATTTCCGTATCTGTGTTGTACATCAGAGTGTCGGACTTCATCGTATAGCGTGGGTTTACGAGCACAACATTATTTTTGAAAAAGAATTTTTTGTCGTCGGCATAGTAATAACCAATGGTACTTGTAAGAACATTTTCCGGATCGGTGATCTTACCTCCGGTAAAATAGCTTCCTATATTTGATCTTGTATTATAAGTAAGATGTTCAGTGGTCAAGGTCGTTTGATTATCAGTCATCTTTACGTTCTTATGCATTTCGGCTGTTTTGGTATCTCCATCGTAATTCAGCACCTGTCCTGTAATTTCGACAGAAGTTGAATTAATCCGGACATTTCCATAAGCGTCCACGTTGTTTTTGCCGGTATGCAGGTAAGCGCTGTCACAATATAAAAAGGTTTCATCATGTTTCATTACCACGCTTCCAATAAGTCGTTGTATGTCTTCACCAATGCTTTTATCAAATTCAAGTGAATTTGCAGAAACGAGATCGATCTTGGTGGTTTTTTGAGAATAGACAGAGAGAGGAAGCAGCAGGATAAAAAGGATTGCTGTTCTGTGAATACTATGCACGGTCATAATTTGCATTATTTTATTGATTAGTCTTTGGTCGTAGCGGTGTGTCAAGTCTTTTGCATTTTTTCATTTGGCTTTGTGCTGTTGGAAAAAAATGCAAATGTGCTTACCATTGCTATGTGTTTAGTTTTTCAATTCAGTTACAGATGAAACTCTTTTATAAACTATTATTGCCTTTTAATTTTTTGTCATCTTTCAATAATTTCTTGTTGTCGGACTCAAGCCGTCTTTTCAGTTTTCGAATATCTTCTTCGGCAGGTAATTGGTCAGGCTTTATTCCGCTTTTCCCTAATAGGGTTCTTACATCACGATTATTTTTTACATGCTCATTAGTAATTTTATTTTCGCCTTTTAAGTCATTTTTCTTTACATTAAAGTTGGTAATTTCAGTAGCCAATTGTTTGGCAGAAATGGTAATGGTTGGTAAAAAATCAGCTAATGGTCTGCTTTCAGCAATGCCTAATTTGCGTTTCATAGCGCTGGTGTTGTTGCCGCCAAACAAAGCCCAATCGCCTTTGCTTCGGATATTGGCAAAGCCTTTATTGTCAACACCTCTTTCGTAAATATTTTTTGATAATTCAGTTTCGGCAGCAACTAATTTTTCTCTTGCCTGCAGCCGTTCCATCAATTGGATACGTTCTTCCAACAATTCCTGCTTACGGGTTTGAATGGCAAAATAGCTTTGTGCAAAAGCAATTTGTTCTTTCTTTGGGTCGCCATTTTGGGCAATGAGGTAACAGGCATAACGAGTGAGCATGATGTCATCTATTTGCTTTTCAGCACCTTTTGGCATAAGTATCGTTTTGCTGATGTTAGCAAAATGATCGGGGACCTCATTGCCAGAGGTTTTGCAAGCGATTTTTGCTTTATCAATAACATTTAAAAAATTACGCCATTGGGTATAATCTAATAATTCTTGTAGCTCTCTGGCAAGCCAATATTCTACACCGTCTTGTTCGCAGGCATATTCTTCAAAAGTTTTGTTGAGTTTGCTTATAGTTTCTTTTTCCATTTTTTTATTGTTTATATCATTTTGTTGACGCCCACGAAATGGTTTTTATATCGTTTTATATTATATTCCTGCTTGCTGTTAAAGTGGAGTTTCATGATTCAAACAAATTTTATGCGTATTGATTATGCACAAAAATAAGTAAATTGTTTTTAGCGGAAGGTTAATAAATGTTAAAGGGATTGAAGATGCTAACTCCTTTATAGGTCTGATAAAATCAGACCTATACATCCAAAATAAGGTGTATAGGTCTCACTACGGTCAGACTTTATTTTCAAATATATAAATTTTTTTAATACAAATCATCAAACGGTGATTTTATTCTTTGTCCAGCTCATAATGGAGTTAATAACATTCCTTTGTTATTAAAAAATCGCGCTCAAAGATTTTATTTTGCCAATATATTTTACTTTTGATGTCCGAACTGTTTATTTTTCAACAAATGGCCGAAAAAGAATTTCCGGAGATTTTCCAATTTTTAAAAAAAGAGAAATTAAAAGAATTGTTGCATAACAGAAAACTTGTGTATGCAGCAGGGGCAGGGCTTTTAGTGTTTGTACTTCTTGCCTGGTTGATTGTTCATTTTACTTGTTCTTCAGGTGGAAAATTGTCACCTCTTAATTTTGTTCCACCGGATGCTGCTATGATATTGGAGATCCGGCAACCAAAAGAACTATGGATAGACTTATCTGTTAATTCAGGTGTGTGGCGCAACATGGTGAACATGGAACCTTTTACAAAGATAAACAGGGAAATATGTTTTCTTGATTCTCTTTTTAATACAAATGATTGTGCTACGGAGATCATTTCCGGTCACCCTGTTTATATTTCATTTCATTCGCTGGCGGCCGGCGCCACAGGCTTTTTGTATATGGTCTCATTTTCGGGTAGCTGTAGTAAAACTGCCGTGAAAGATCTTGTAAAGCAGGTTGCATCGGTTAAAGCGACGATTGCCGGACGTAATTTTATGGGGGCTGATATAATGGAAGTGTCGTTGCCGGGCAAAAAAGAAAAGTTTGATTACACTTTTTTGAAGGATGTTTTTATATGCAGCTTTCAGCCTGCTTTGGTTGAAGCGGCTGTGAAGCAACAGCGATCAGGGGTTCCGATAACACAGGATGCCGGATTTGCAAAAGTAGCGGGAACAGCAGGTAAAAAGGTAAATGCGAATCTTTACATTAATTTTAAGTATTTCCCTTCATTCGTTTCTCATCTTGCTTCCGCTGAATATGTAAAAAAAATATCCTCCCTTGCAGATTTTGCAGACTGGTCAGCGCTTGATGTGAATGTAAAAAAAGATGCGATACTGTTCAACGGGTTTAGCAATGCAGGGGACGCAGCTACGAATTTTCTCGGTTTATTTGCAAACCAGGAATCGCACGAAATGGAAATGCTCAATATTATTCCATCTTCCACAGC
>JBBAAT010000209.1:0-5155 GCA_041658145.1 Bacteroidales bacterium
TGCTTCTTTTGCATCCTCGAAAGGATAAGCAACAGTTTGATATAATGGTGTGGTCATGGAATCAGGTTTAAAACCTGAATGTCCTGCATGAATAGCTCTTGTATTAAAACCTTTTTTTGTCATAAATATCCTGTTTGTTTAAATTAATTATCCTTATTTTATTGTTTATACATTAAACGGGGCAAAATTATACAAACTTCGCTATTCATTATTCAAATGTTCTATTGTTCAAAATTCTTTAAGAATAATAGAACATTTGAACCATAGAATGAAGAAGTAAAAAATGCACAAATTCCTGCCTGTCGGTAGGCTAAAGGTATCCCGTGCATAGTTTAATACGAATTAAGGAACAAACCTACTTGAATTTTAATAAATACACAAATATCTTATGAAAAAAATTCATGTGGGTTCATGAGTCCCGATTTCATTGAGGCAGGCCCGTCTGAATGACGCAGTCTGGCAGGCAGGATGGATAAAATATCGTAAAACCATTGACATAACACATTTTCAAGAGAATAATATTTTTTTCCGGATAGTAGTGATTATTTTATCAAAACAGTTCATAAAATTCTGTGCTTTTGAAATGATATTTGCTGAAAATCTTTTAACACTTAAAAAAACTCAAAATGCAACATTATAAATATACAAATATTGGTTCACGCTAATCGAAGGCTTCGCCTGCGTTCTTTCTAAACTATAGTCTCAGAAATGAACTTTATAATTTTATTAACAAAACTTGCATTTCGCACAAAATATACTTACCTTTGGCGGTAGTATCGTAAATCGGTAGCATGATAAAATCATTTGGTTCAAAAGAAACTGAGAAAATTTGGGAAGGAATAAGATCAACAAAACTTCCTTATGAGATTCAGCATATTGGAAGAAGGAAACTTAGAATGTTAAACAATTCTGTTTTAATAATTGATTTGAGGATACCTCCTTCCAATAGGCTGGAGAAACTCTCAGGAAACCGAAAAGATTATCATAGCATCAGGATTAATGATCAATGGCGAATTATTTTTAAATGGAATAATGGACATTCATTTGAGGTTGAAATTATTGATTATCATAAATAATTAAGATATGGAAAAATTGCAGAACATACATCCGGGAGAGGTTTTGTTGGAAGAATTTTTAATTCCAATGAATATTTCAGCATACCGTTTATCAGACGATATTAAAATTCCTCAAACAAGGATTAGTGAAATCACCAAAGGGAGAAGAAGAATCACGGCAGATACCGCTTTGCGACTAAGTAATTATTTTGGTAATTCTGCTAAATTCTGGTTGGGTCTTCAGGATGATTATGATATAGAAGAAGCTTTATCTGAGAAGAATGAGGTCTTTAAATCAATTAAGAGATATAAAATTAACGCAGCTTAACGAACTGGCAGCGCTGATATATTGAAAAATAGTATAAATTTGCAATATGAATTTGATTGAACAAAATAAAAGCGAAATATTTGCTTTGTGTACTAAACACGAAGTGGATAAATTATACTTATTTGGTTCCATACTTACAGGCAAATTTAACGATAATAGTGATGTAGATATATTAATTCAATTTGGCAATATTGATTTGCTTCAATATTTTGACAACTACATGGATTTTAAAGAACAATTGGAGGCATTATTACATCGCAAAGTAGATATTGTTGAAAATCAAGCCGTAAGAAACCCAATATTCAGGAACATTATTGATCGCGAAAAACAATTGATATATGAACGAAAAAGTGCTTAAATGTTTGCATGATATTAAATTTGCCATTGATGAAATTGACAGTTTTATTGATATCAACACAGTAAATTTTGAATATTACAAAAAAAAATATTTTGATAAAAAGAGATGTGGAAAGAAATCTTGAAATTATTGGCGAAGCAATGAATCGGATTTTAAGAGAAAAACCTGATTACCCAATTGAGAATGCTAATCGTATAGTAGGTCTTAGGAATCAAATAATCCATGGCTATGATATGGTTTCCGATGAAAATATATGGGGTATTCTTATCAATTATATTCCTAAATTAAAAACAGAAGTAAATCAACAAATTTTTTAACCCAAAAAGTTGCATTTATTACTTGAACTTAGAGTGTTAGGAATTAAGTTGATTTATTTGGTTATTTGATTTATTTTTTTTCATCCTTTTCCATGGCGTTATCCTACGGGGTGAATTTGTACATTTTTCAGAAAGGTAATTGGTTCGCCACGGCGAATCGGTAGCCGGTAATCAGTTACTCGTTTTTTGCCTCTTGAGACAGCTTCCTTTTTTATTGGTTAAATACATACTGAATGATATTTGCCCCCATTTGCAAGGCTTTTAAACGAGTGGCTTCTGAATCTTTATGTACTGATTGGTCTTCCCATCCATCGCCCAGATCGCATTCAAAATCGTAAAAGCAAACTAATCTTCCTTCATAAAACAACCCAAATCCCTGAGGGGGCTTTCCATCATGTTCATGAATCTTAGGAAGTCCATTCGGGAATTGGTATTTTTGATGATAAATATCATGAGTGAAAGGTAGTTCAATAAAATCGAGTTCAGGAAATACTTTTTTCATTTCTCTGCGTACAAACTTGTCAATTCCATAGTTGTCGGAAATATGCAGAAATCCGCCCCCTATCAGGTAATTCCGAAGGTTTTCAACATCCTTGTCAGAAAAAACCACATTGCCGTGTCCTGTAAGATGAACAAAAGGATAATTAAATATTTCTGCGCTGCCTACGTCCACTGAAACAATGTCTTCATTGATATTTGTTCCAAGATTCTCGTTGCAAAATTTTGCCAGGTTTGATAAAGATGTGGGATTTGCATACCAGTCGCCACCGCCTTTATACTTCAGCAAAGCGATCTGTACCGTTGGTGAAGCAGGGCGCCATGCTGTAGAAACGATCAGCAGTATAGGTATTATCAGCTTTTTAATTTTCAGGAAATTATGCATGTACTCTTTAACTTTTTCTATTCAGCTTGTAATATTTCCTGGCTGTTTTATCTCCTAATTTGGCGGCTTTTTCAATATCGGCGCAGGATGCAGCATGTCTCCCAAGCCTTGATTTAGCCAATCCGCGATTAAAATATGCATCGGCAGCATCCTGTTCCAGCGTTATTACTTTTGTATAATCAGCAATAGCTTCTTCATATTTTCCCAGCTTATCATAAATGAATGCCCTATTGAAATAGGCATCGCTGTACGCTGTATCTATTGCTACGGCTTTAGAGTAATCTTTTATGGCAAGTTCATTCTTATTCAATTCATCAAAATCATAACCTCTGTTATAATAAACTTTTGCATTTGTAGAATCATACCGTACAGCCAGATTATAGGAAAAGATTGCCATTTCAATTTCTTCCATTTCATCATATACAACACCCAGTTTAAAGTAAACCAGTGAATACTTTGGATACATAGCGATCACTTTTTCATAGTCAGTAACTGCTGCTTCATATTTCATTGTCTCAAAATATGCATTGGCTCTGATCATAAAAGCAAAAGAGAAAGAAGAATTCAGATCAATTGACATTGAATAATCTGCAATAGCCTTTTCATATTTGTTCATATTTTCATAAACTTGTCCCCTATATAAATAAGCATCGAACGTTGGTTTCAAAGTTATGACCTTTGTATAATCAGCTAATGCTTTTTTGTATTCACCCATTTTATGATAAGAAATAGCACGGTTAAAACAGGCATCGTCGTAATCGGGTCTTATTTTTAAGATTTTGGTATAATCTTCTACAGATCCTTTATAATCTCCGCTCTGGTATTTCCTGAAAGCGGAACTAACGAGTGAATCAACTTTCTGAGCATGCAGAGAAACAAAGGAAAGCAGTATAGCGAGCGAAACGATTTTTTTTTTCATACGCGTATTTTTGATACTACAAACCTACATGGATTTTAATAAATAAACAAACATATTATGAATGAAGAATTATGAATGCAGAATGTAGAATTATGAATGAATGAATTAAATGCTTTTCCCCTTTCCTACTTTGCTACTTCGCTTTTCACTATTTTACTTTTTTCTTAATTCTCAATTCTGCATTCTCAATTCTGCATTATTAATTCTACATTCTGCACTCTGAATTCTTAATTCATAATTCTGTATTCTGCATTTATTAATCCGGATTATTTCTGGAATATGGCGAAATACCTTGTCCGGAAAATTCTTTTTTAAGGAACTTAAAGTAAGCTGTAACTGCTATCATGGCTGCATTATCGGTACAGAATTCAGGTTCAGGGATAAAAACTTTCCATCCGTTTTCGTTTTGTTTGTCAAGCAATGCTTTCCTTAAGCCGGTGTTGGCAGACACTCCGCCTGATATTGCAACATTGCGAATGCCTGTTAACTTAACGGCTTTTTCAAGTTTGCTTAATAAAATATCAATAATTGTGGATTGGATGGATGCGCATATATCGAATTTATATTTCTTAACAAAATCAGGATCTGCATGAAGTTGATCCCGTAGAAAATATAGAATAGAAGTCTTCAGCCCACTGAAACTGAAATTAAGTCCGGAAATTGAAGGATGAGGAAAAGGAAATTTTTTCGGATTACCTTTACGGGCATATTCATCGATTACCGGTCCTCCGGGATAAGGCAATCCCAGAATTTTTGCTGATTTGTCAAAAGCTTCTCCTGCAGCATCGTCTATAGTGCGTCCAAGCACTTTCATGTCAAAAAGATCTTTAAGTAAAACGATCTGAGTATGCCCACCTGAAATGATAAGACATAAAAATGGGAAATCGGGAACTTCTTTTGTCGTGTTGCCGGTTTGGATAAAATGAGCCAGAATATGGGCGTGAATATGATCGACTTCAATTAAAGGAATGTTCAGCCCCAACGAAAAAGCTTTGGCAAAAGAAGCCCCTACCAGCAAGGAGCCGAGAAGTCCTGGTCCATTTGTAAAAGCAATGGCATTTAGCTGATTTTTATTTATATTTGCAAGTTTAAGCGCTTGTTCGATAACAGGAATGATATTTTGCTGATGTGCACGTGAAGCGAGTTCGGGAACCACACCTCCGAATTTCCGATGTACGTCCTGGTTGGCAGTTACGTTAGAGAGGATGTGGGTTTTGTTGATAACAGCCGCCGAGGTGTCGTCGCACGAAGATTCTATTCCCAAAATAAATGTGTTCATTTTGCATTTATAATTT
>JBBAAT010000210.1:0-5150 GCA_041658145.1 Bacteroidales bacterium
CTGGGAAAAATTTTCCCCGCTTGAAGCGTGGTCCATTAAGAGAATTTTAAATCTCCCCGAACAATCCGGACTTGAAGGTTTGAAACGGGCTTTACAATTACGCTTATATGCATTTATCAACAAACAATCGATTAGCTGCGAAACACCTGACAGTTTTACGTTCCAGATGAATGACTGCAGGGTACAGGGTGCAAGAAAAAGAAAAGGACTTGATGATTATCCGTGCAAATCAGCCGGACTAATAGAATATTCAACATTTGCAGAAGCAATAGATTCACGAATAAAAACAGAATGTATAGCTTGCCCGCCGGATAAGCATCCTAAGGAATGGTATTGTGCATGGAAATTCTATATTCCTTTTTAAACGGTTTGCTGTTTGATTTTAACTTCTTCTGTTTTTAAAAATTTATAAAGTTTATTTCTTCCCTTTCACGTTGTTGGTAAAAAGTTGCATTTATTAGTTGAATTTAATTTTAAATAATTTTAAAATATTCCAGTTGAAAATCCCGAATTAATTAATATATTTGTATAAATCAAAATTTATGAAAAAAATAATTTTACTTTTCTTTTTTCTTTCTCTAATAATTTCAAGCAATGTACAAGCAAATCCAATAATTCCTCCTCCGGTAACAAGCGAGTTGTATTTTATTAATAATGAATGGACACTTGAATTAGTATTTGGTAACATGGGTTATCCATCTGTATCTGTTTCAGACAGCCTTGTTATTATTACAAGTACCGATACCGTAGCTTTTAAACCTGGTTTTAATATACCACTTAACACTCCAATATTAATTACTAAGGACAGTCTATTATATCCTTTGTCAATTAATAAATATGGTGATTTTGTACAAATAGCAGTAAGAAATAACGGATCATTTTTTAATTTTGATTATATCCCTATGACTTTTGGGAATATTGTTAATGCTCAGGTATCAGCTCCTATCCCCGGACAATCAATAAAAAGGTTTAAATGTCATGATTTTGGCACTGGCAGCGATATTTATTATATTGCAAAAGACAACCATCCATCATTGGGAACTGATCCTTTTAATGCAACTGCTGGTTCGTCTTTATCTGGTCATGTTTATGACTCCAATCATAATCCTTTACCTGGTGTAGTTTTAGGTCCTATTTTATTATATTGCTCACCGCCATATACTACTGGTATTTCAACCGATGCTAATGGATATTTTAGTAGCAGCTATAACTATTTGTATAGTTTTATCCGTCATATAACAATCCAAAAACAGTTTTGTAATACAATAGATACAACTTTTTCCATTGAACCGGATTCTGCATATATCATGGATTTTACTTTCGATTCATGTTATGTTGGCATCAATGATGTTTCACAAATAAACAATTATTCTCTGAAGGTTTTCCCAAATCCCGGTTCCGAAAATTTCACTTTTCAAATTACTGCGCCGGAATCAAATTATACAAACTGTCTTATTAAAATTTACGATTTAACAGGTGAATTGGTAAATATAATTCCGGTAAATAATGTTCACGATTCCTTTGCTTCGGTTACCTGGAATGGGAAAGGAAAATACGCCGATCTGCCTGCGGGGCTTTATACCTGTTCTCTCCAAATCAATGATAATATTGTAGCGTCTCAAAAACTTGTTATTGAATAATGAGACTCATTTTTTACTCATTTTGCATATTTATTTATTTTGGAGGAAATAATCTTTTTTCACAAAAACTTTCTTTTTACAAGGAAGATTTGAAATTTTATCTTGACACAAATAATTTTATTGTTGATGGATATTATTATTTAAGCAATAATGATTCGTCAAAGGTCAGCCAGATAATATTCTATCCTTTCCCGACAGAAGCAGATTTCGGAAATGTTGATTCAATTTCTGTTTTTGATGATACTTTTAAAAAAGAAATTTCTTTTTATAAAGCGAAAGATAATTCAGGAATTACCTTTCTGCTGCAAATGGAAGGCTATGGTTTTAGAAAAATAAAAATTATTTACAGGCAGCGATTAAATAATAATATAGCCAAATATATTCTAAGAACTACTCAAAATTGGGGAAAACCGATAGAATCGGCAAATTACATTTTGTCGGTCTCCGATAAAATCAAAATAGATTCTTTATCTTATCCTGCGGATAGCACAAGAGTTGTTAATAATAAAAACATTTACTATTGGAGCAAAAAGAATTTCTTTCCATGGGAAGATTTTATTTTTTATTTCAGTCATTGAAAGAAAAATTAACATTAATACATGAATAAATCAACAATATCAGATATATATTGAAAGAAATCGGGTTTTAGGTTTGAGGGAATTGGCAATGAGTTTGGTTATGGGTTTTATGTTCGCAGTAACCACCAAAAACCTGTAACCATTTACAAAACCAACCGCTATTAACCATAAACCTATTACCAAATACCAAACTAACAGCCCTGCCTGCCGGTAGGCAAGTAATACCATAGACCATGATATATTTTTTTGCAAACCTGTTTTCCATTAGTATATTTGCATGCCATAATAAAGCAAATTCATGAGAAAATATTTCTTTATCATTCTGTTTGCATTAATGCTCTGTTTCTCTGCAAATGCCCAGAAAACATGGTCGTTGCAGAATTGTATTGATTATGCACTTGCTAATAATATTTCAATTAAACAGCAGCAGTTGACCGGACAGCTTGCTAAAATCAATCTTTTGCAAAGTAAAGCAGGAATACTTCCCGGCATAAATGGCGGCGCTTCTCATGCTTATAACTATGGTAAGACCATAGATATGTACACCAATCAATTTGCATCAAATACCGTACAGTCGGATAATTTTTATCTCAGCAGCGACGTAACGCTTTTCAGCGGGTTCCAATTATTGAATAACATCAAACAAAACAAGATTGACTTACAGGCAAGTCAGTATGATTTAGATAAAATGATGAATGATCTTTCTCTGAACATATCTACTGCTTACTTGCAGATACTTTATACTATTGAACTTTTAAACAATGCCGGAAACCAGCTTGGCATTACAAATCAGCAGGTGATCAGAACAAAAAAACTTGTGGATGCGGGAACCCTTGCAAAAGGAACTTTGTTAACATTAGAAGCGCAGGCGGCTACTGAAGATCTGGCGGTGGTAAATGCCCAGAATAATCTTGACCTCTCATACCTGACGTTGGCACAAATGCTCGATATTAGCGCCGTTGACAGTTTTAAAATAGAAATACCCAAGCTTGACGTACCTGCCGAGTCTTCTTTGTTAACCAAACCTGAACAGATTTACTCCTTTGCTCTGGGAAAACAACCTGAAATTAAAAGCGCTGAACTGAAAGTAAAAAGTTCTGAAATAAGTTTGTCAATAGCACATGGTATGAGAAGCCCTACCCTGTCTTTACGCGCTTCCTATGGCACCGGTTATTCAGGCGCCAGCAAGAGATTAAAAAGTTTTCAGATGAGCGTGGATACCATTGGTTATACGGTTCAATCGCCTCCTGTTTACGTTGTTGCACCCGGATATACTTACGAATATGAGAATACCCCGTTCAAAGACCAGTTCACTGACAATGTGAACAAATCCATCAATTTTAACCTTAGCATTCCTGTTTTTAATGGCTGGCAGACTAATACCGCTATCAGCAAAGCAAAGATCGCTATACAAAACGCAGAATATTCATTGCAGACTACAAAAAATACTTTATACAAAAGCATTCAGCAGGCTTATGCCGATGCTGTGGCTGCTCTGAACAAGTACAAATCATCGCAGAAGTCAGTAGAAGCCTTAAAAGAATCATACAAATATGCCGAGCAGAAATTCGAGGTCGGGCTTGTCAATACTACCGATTATAATGACGCCAAGAATAAACTGGCTGAAGCGGAATCGAACCTCCTGCAGGCAAAATACGAATATGTATTCCGCTTGAAAATATTAGATTTCTATATGGGAAAACCTATTGAATTAAAATAATTTTTTATGAAAATACACAAATGGGTTATACATGCTGGTGTAATTTTCGTTTTATTTTGTGATCTTACAGCATGCTCTCAGGCACCTTCTGATATAAAAACTACAATTCAGGAAAAACAGGTTCCAAAGCAAAACCTGTCTGCCCTGCCTACCGGACAGGCAGGCGACAGGCAAGATAAAAACTATTATTATAATAAAGTTGCCTTGTTTCTTGCCGGTATGAAACCTGATACTACCGGGCAATTTAATGCTCTCATCAATAAACCTCAATGGATAAGTTATTCAAAAAGTTTTGATTCGATATGGAGCAAGGTAGAGGAAAATAGTCTTGCAAAAATAAAGAGCTGGGCGGATACCGAAATGGCTGATATCAATCGCGAAACGAAAACCATTTTTTATCCTTTTAGCGGTCCTGATTTCCTGTATGCAACAACATTTTTCCCTAAAGCGGAAAAATACATTTTATTCGGGCTTGAAAAAACAGGTTCGGTTCCGGATGTGAAAAAGTTAAACGATAAAAACCTTAATAGCCTTTTCGTTTCTATTAATGCGGCGCTTGAAGATATATTAAAATTAAGCTTTTTCAAAACCATTAAAATGTCATCAGAGTTGAATAATCAAAATGTTGATGGAGTGTTGCCTGTTATTATGCTGTTTATGGCGCGCACCGGTAATACTGTTAAAGATATAAGAAATGTTACAATTGGTAATAACGGAAAAGTTGCCGTTGCTGATACTTTTATTGTTTACAAAGGACCTGCCCGTTATGGAAAAGGTATTGAAGTTACATTCAGTCCTGCCGATCAGGATTCAGTGCTGAAGAAACTTTATTATTTTTCCGCAGATATTACCGATGCCGGACTGGCACAGAATCCTGCCTGCAAAGCTTATCTCCAGACCCTTGACACAAATGTTATAACATTTCTGAAATCCGCATCATATCTGCTCCACAACCAGTTGTTTGTTTTTGTACGAAACATTATTTTAAGTAAAAGCAAAGCTTTGTTGCAGGACGATTCCGGCATCGCATACAGGTTTTTTGATAAAACGAAATGGAACATTCAGCTTTACGGCACCTATGAAAAACCGATCAGTGTATTTAGTTATTGTTATCAGAAAGACCTCGAAGCCGCCTATAGTAAAGAAAGCCGGATGTTTAATTTTAAGTACGGTTATGGAAAAGGCTTGAATATGCTTTTAGCACGGAAAATA
>JBBAAT010000211.1:0-5106 GCA_041658145.1 Bacteroidales bacterium
AGGAATGTCTACAACAAGGGATGACTATGTCATGTAGTGTGCTTCAATATTAAGATTGCTTCGGTCGTACCTTCCTCGCAATGACGTTCTTATTGAGTTTTTAGAGATGCCCTTATTTAAAACAAATCCCGCAATAGCTGATCATCCACCATATTTGGGATGTTAACTTTCAGTCTGGGTTCGTTCTGCATAGCCCGTTTGATGGCGAATACAGCGCCTTCGTTTCTTGCCCAGCTGCGACGTGCAATACCGTTGTTCACATCCCAGAAAAGCATCATCTTTAATCTGCGGTCTGCATCACCGGAGCCATCCAGCAACATACCAAATCCACCGTTTATAACCTCGCCCCAGCCTACACCACCACCATTGTGAATGGACACCCATGTAGCGCCCCTGAAAGAATCACCTATCACATTTTGAACAGCCATATCTGCCGTAAACCTGGAGCCGTCATAAATATCGGATGTTTCGCGGTAAGGAGAATCTGTTCCGGAAACATCGTGGTGATCACGCCCAATGACAACAGGAGCAGAAATTTTTCCCGATTTTATTGCTTTATTAAATGCTCCGGCAATTTTTATTCTTCCTTCAGCATCGGCATAAAGGATACGCGCCTGCGAACCAACAACAAGTTTATTTTTCTTTGCTTCACTTATCCAACGAATATTATCGGTCATCTGCTGCTGAATTTCAGCAGGAGCAGTTTTGGCAATTTCTTCCATTACTTCCATTGCAATTTTGTCTGTAATATCAAGATCTTCAGGTTTTGACGAAGTGCAAACCCAACGGAAAGGTCCGAATCCGTAGTCAAAACACATAGGTCCCATGATGTCCTGCACATAAGAAGGATAAATAAAATTGCCATCGGGTTTCAGAATGTCAGCCCCTGCCCTGCCTGCTTCAAGCAAAAATGCATTGCCATAATCAAAGAAATACATTCCTTTTTTTGCAAGCGCATTGATAGCAGCTACTTGTCTTTTCAATGATTCTTTAACTTTTTCCCTGAACAGTTCAGGTTTTGTTGCCATCATATCTTTCGATTCTTCGAAAGCAATGCCCACCGGGTAATAACCACCTGACCAGGGATTGTGCAGAGATGTCTGGTCGGAACCAATATCAATGTGAACGCCTTTTTTTACAAACTTTTCCCAAAGATCAACGATGTTGCCCTGATAAGCAAGCGATACTGCTTCCTTCTGCTTCTTAGCAATATCAATACGTTTCAAAAGTTTATCAAGATCAGAATAAACTTCATCTACCCATCCTTGCGAATATCTTGTTTGAACAGCTTTCGGGTTGATCTCGGCGATCACAGCTATAGCGCCTGCAATAACAGCCGCTTTTGGCTGAGCGCCCGACATTCCTCCAAGCCCGGACGAAACAAAAAGTTTTCCTGCAAGCCCCTCTTTTTTATTTTTTTCAATCTTACGCCCGGCATTTAAAATTGTAATCGTTGTTCCATGAACAATTCCCTGCGGGCCTATATACATAAATGAACCTGCTGTCATCTGCCCATATTGCGATACGCCTAAAGCATTAAAGCGTTCCCAGTCATCTTGTCTGGAATAATTAGGGATCATCATACCGTTGGTTACTACAACCCGCGGTGCATTTTTATGTGAAGGGAAAAGCCCCATCGGATGGCCTGAATACAGCGCAAGTGTTTGTTCATCAGTCATCCCGGCAAGATATTTCATGGTAAGCAGGTATTGCGCCCAGTTCTGGAAAACCGCACCGTTACCTCCGTAAGTAATCAGTTCATGCGGGTGTTGAGCCACAGCATAATCAAGATTATTGGAAAGCATAAGCATGATAGCGGCAGCTTGTTTGCATTTATGAGGAAATTCTTCAATGCTGCGTGCATAAATTTTATAATCCGGACGAAAACGATACATATAGATTCGTCCGTACTTTTTCAATTCCTCAGCAAATTCAGGCGCAAGAATAGCATGATGCTTCTTATCAAAATACCGTAGTGCATTTTTTAATGCGAGTTTTTTTTCTTCTTTTGATAAAATATCTTTACGCTTAGGTGTATGATTTATTGAAGAATCGTATGGCTTTGGTTCTGGCAGAATATCCGGAATCCCTTGTAATATCGCTTTCTGAAAATCGGTAAGGCTCATGAGTATTGTAATTTTGATGAATGACTGCAAAATTACATTTTCAAATTTAATTACTCAAGTATCGAATAATTTTATTTGCTATTGCTTTACAATTTCTTTTGCTGATACTCTTTTTTCGCTTATCATTTGTAAAATATATACCCCATTTTCAAGCCCGCTGATATCTATTGTTTTATATAATGTGTTTGCTGCTTCATTAACTATTTCGCTATATACAATACCGCCGAGTACATTTATAACTCTGAACTCTATCTTTCCTTTTATTTCGGACTGATATCTTATATTTAACTTAGTTTTTGCAGGATTGGGATAAACCACCACACCGCCGTTATCTGTCTGCATGTCTGCTATGCCCGAATTAAAAGCTATATAGCTTGCTTCGAAACGATAAATATTGGATAAGGTTTCTATTAAATATCCATTAGAATATAGAGCTAAATGATAGCCTATACCAGGCTGCCAGTTGCCACTTTCCCATACTTCGTATTTTCCGCTTACTGAATTTCTATTGGCATCGTACGTATAAGTGATTCTCGAATTATTCACCCATGCGTTGCTTTGCCATTGTTCAAATAATTCAGTCAACTTATTTCCGTTGGCATCATAAGTATAAGTATATCTATAATTATTTACCCATGCGTTGCTTTGCCATAGTTCAAATAATTCAGTCAACTTATTTCCGGTGGCATCATAAGTATAAGTGATTCTCGAATTATTCACCCATGCGTTGCTTTGCCATTGTTCATATAATTCAGTCAACTTATTTCCGTTGGCATCATAAGTATAAGTATATCTATAATAATTTACCCATGCGTTGCTTTGCCATAGTTCAAATAATTCAGTCAACTTATTTCCGGTGGCATCATAAGTATAAGTATATCTATAATAATTTACCCATGCGTTGCTTTGCCAGACTTCAAATAATTCAGTCAACATATTTCCGTTGGCATCATAAGTATAAGTGACTCTTGAATTATTTACCCATGCGTTGCTTTGCCAAAATTCACGTAATTCAGTTAACATATTTCCGTTGGCACCATAAGTATAAGTACTTCTATCATTATTTACCCATGCGTTGCTATCCCAATATTCATATAATTCAGTCAACATATTTCCGTTGGCATCATAAGTATAAGTATATCTCGAACTATTCACCCATGCGTTGCTTTGCCATTGTTCGGTTAATTCAGTTAAAACATTTCCGTTGGCACCATAAGTATAAGTACTTCTATAATAATTTACCCATGCGTTGCTTTGCCATTGTTCGGTTAATTCAGTTAAAACATTTCCGTTGGCATCGTAGGTTTGAATGAGCCGTTGTAGTAATCCTACTGTGTCATAAGTAATAACGGTATCCCATTTCCAGACTAATGATTTTCCCGATAATTTATTGGAAATTTTGTCCGGCACATTCCGGTTTAAACCAGTAAGATGTTTGTCAGCTCTGGCATCGGCAAAGCGGTTAAACCCGTTAAGATGTGCGTTTTTCTGTGCGTTAGCAAAGCATACCATAATGCCTGCAAAGACTAAAAGTAAAATAGTTTTTTTCATATAAGAGGTTGTCTAAATTTTTGTAAAAATAAATATAATAGATAAATAAACAAAATAATATTTAACCGTTATTGCTTTATTTCTTGCAGTTCGAAAAATGAAACTGTTTATACTTCGGCTGAACGAGTTTGCAATATTTACTCACAAATTATTTGTTTTTTAAGGTGTTCGTGAGATCCCTGCCCGACTGTATCATTCAGGCGGGGCTTCGCTAAGTTCGACTTCGCTCAATATCCTTGCAAACTCATTCGCTCAGTATTACTGAATCTAAACATCTTTGCTTTTGCAAATCTGCCAAGATTCAGTATATATTTGCATAAGATTTTACCTATGAACACCCACATTGAAAAACATGATGCGTATGCTGTTTTGAAGTTTAAGGAATTTCGCTTATTCTTGCTGGCAAGGTTTGTTACTACTATTGCAGTACAGATGCAGTCTGTTATTGTTGGATGGCAGATATATGAGATGACAAAGGATCCGTTTTCATTAGGATTGATAGGACTCTCGGAAGTTATTCCATTTTTGGGAATGGCAATTTTTTCCGGTCATTTAGCTGATATTATCAATAGACGAAAAATCATTCTCATTTCAATGTCCATTTACATTGCATGCGCCATACTGTTGCTGATGTTTACTTATAAACTCTCCTTTGCGTTAACTTCGTATGGTACAACTCCTATATACCTGGTTATAGCTTTAACCGGCTTTGCCCGGTCATTTATATATCCGGCACAAACAGCTTTAATGGCACAACTTGTTCCCAGGGAGTTTTATACCAATTCATCCACATGGAACAGCACAACCTGGCATATTGCAGCAGTAACAGGCCCTGCTTTGGGTGGACTTATTTACGGTTTTTTCGGAATCACTCCGGCATACTTTACTGTAATAATTTTTGTGATTGCCGGCTTCTTCTTTTTCTCTAATATCAAACGAAAACCCATGCACCCCAAAGAGATCACAGAATCACTAACACAAAGCCTTTCAGCAGGTATCCGGTTTGTGTTTAAGAACCAAATTTTATTTGGCGCTTTGTCTATGGATATGCTTGCCATTTTGTTTGGAGGCGCTGCTGCTATGTTACCGGTCTTTGCAGCAGAGGTTTTACATGTGGGTCCGCAAGGACTGGGCTTCCTGAGAGCAGCGCCAGCAGCCGGAGCTGTGGTTATGGCAATATTTCTTGCTTATCATCCACCTGCCAGAAATTCAGGGAAGAAACTTTTTATCAGTGTGGCTGGTTTCGGAACATGCATAATTTTATTTGCTATATCAAAAAACTTTTACCTGTCGTTATTTCTGCTTGCTATGAGCGGCATGTTCGATAATATAAGCGTGATCATTCGTCATACCATTATGCAATTATTCACACCCGACAATATGCGTGGACGCGTGGCCGCGGTGAATAGTATTTTTATCGGCTCATCTA
>JBBAAT010000212.1:0-5089 GCA_041658145.1 Bacteroidales bacterium
GGTTTTATTATAACACCTGCATTTACCGCAAATCCATTGTAATTGGCATAGAATGGCTCGGATATTATAACTTCATCCCCCGGATTCAAACAAACCTGCATAGCAAAAAGAATAGCTTCCGAACCGCCTGTGGTCACTATGATATCGTTAGGAGTAAGATAAATATTAAATCTATTATAATATTCACAAAGCTTTTTTCTGTATGAAAGAATCCCTGCTGAATGGCTATATTCGATCACTTTCAGGTTGGTGTTCCGTATAGCTTGCAGGACATTTTCGGGAGTTTCAATATCGGGCTGGCCGATATTCAAATGGTATATTTTTATTCCTCTTTTCTTAGCTTCTTCGGAGTATGGAACAAGCTTTCTGATAGGTGAGGCAGGCATTTGGCGGCCTTTCTGTGAGATTTGTGGCATAAGCGTTTGTTTAAATAAAAAATCCCGATACCAATAGGCTATCTATCGGGATCGGGACAAATTTAAATGTTATTTGTTAATAGAATAATAAATTCTTTTTTTTATTTCCGAGGTACAACAGGGATAACAGGTGTAGTTGTTTCGTTACTCGGTTTTTCAGGAGTTGTCGGTGTAGTATCAACAACAGATCCTTTAATGCTTAATACAACATTTCCGTTCTTTGCATTCGAAAAAACAGTGATCTGCTTGCTAATAGGACCAACAACATTAGTCTTGGTATAATTAACATTAATAATTCCTGATTTCCCGGGTAAAATAGGTTCTTTTGGCCAGGATGGAACTGTGCAGCCACATGACGTTTGAACATTTGATAGGATCAAAGGCTCTTTGCCTGTATTGGTAAATTTGAACTCGCATTTTCCATCAGCGCCTTTTTGTAAAGTTCCATAGTCATGAACGGGATTATCGAATTTTATTTCAGCAGCATTCGGGTTGTCTGGAGTTTGCGTAGGGGCAGCAGTAGTAGTTGTTTGTGCATTCACGGTAAACAATGTGAAAAGTGCAACACTTGTCGTTAATATGAGCTTTTTCATAATTAGAGATTTAGATATTTGTTTTTAAGTTTATTTAGCTAATGAAGTAGCTCCATCGTTAATTAGTTTTTCCGGTGAATTTATCTTGGGTTCTTCGAGTACAGTTCCTTGTTTTCATAACATTTTTAAGATTTATCCGTAATATAATTTGCAAAAATAATAAAAATTGATAATGAATGTATATAAAATATTAAATAATTTAACACAAATTAACAAAATACATACCACATTAATATTTACGCTAAAGTAAGACGGAGAAAAAGAAAAATGGTGGCTTTCGTTAATTAAGGTTTTTTCAATTAGATAAATATAACGAAAGAATTTGAAATTTTGTTTTGTATAACAGGAAAATTTTGTAAATTTGCACTCCCTTTGATGAGGGATATTTTTTCGTAAAAATTGGTTCGGTAGTTCAGTTGGTTAGAATACATGCCTGTCACGCATGGGGTCGCGGGTTCGAGTCCCGTCCGGACCGCAAAACAAATGATTTAGGTCGCGGGTTCCCCCGAGTGCTCGGGGCGTCCGGACCGCAAAACATAGGAGGCATTAGGCTTCCTTTTTTATATGTGTTTTTTTGTGTACATATTATATAGCTCCAAGTTCGACTCTTTTTATATTGGTTACTCTCAGGATGTCCAGAGAAGACTCTTACGGCATAATGAAGGGTTGACCAAGTCAACTAAAGCAAAAAGGCCATGGATTATTGTCTATACCGAACAGTTTAAATCTAAAAATGAGGCTATTTTCAGGGAAAGGTTTCTTAAAAATCAACGAAACAAAACGTTCTATAAAAAACTTGCCGGAATGATTTAGGTCGCGGGTTCCCCCGAGTGCTCGGGGCGTCCGGACCGCCAATAGCCTGAAAAAGGCTATTTAAGAGAAAACAAATATTTACATAAGCCCTATTTTAGGGCTTTTTTATTTATGTCATACTACTGGCGGAAGAGAGGGATTACTCCCGTCGGTCGTGATCCCATAGGAAGGGCGAAAAAATCAAATCCGCTTCGTGTAAATATTTTTTTATTTTAAACCCATAAACCATGACTGACAACAAAACCTATTGCTACAGCCCATAAACAAATGACCAAAACGGGATTACTCCCTTCGGTCGTGATCCCTTAAGGAGGGGCTAAACCCCAATAAAATAAACTCGTAAAAACGAGTTTTGTTTTTATTTCTCTGCTTTTGCTTATGAAAACAAGTTTTCAACGCTCAGCAGAGAAATAAAAAACCCTTCTTCGAAGGGTCTATTTTATTGGGGTTGCGGAGAGAGGGGGATTCGAACCCCCGGTCCATCTTACGACGGACAACGGTTTTCGAGACCGCCGCATTCGACCACTCTGCCATCTCTCCTAAAAAAAAAATTAAACCCGCAATAGCTATGCTTTAGCGGGTAGATGCGGAGAGAGGGGGATTCGAACCCCCGGTACCAGTTTCCCAGTACGACAGTTTAGCAAACTGTTGGTTTCAGCCACTCACCCATCTCTCCTGACTGAAATTTGAAGATGCAAAGCTAAGAATTCATATTATATTGACCAAATATTTCAAAATTTGCCTCGAAGCTGGATGATTAGAATATAGGTATACTGCAAACGGTTAAAAATTTACCTTTTATTGAAATAAATTGTTAAATTGTTATATTGCTAAATTGTTATATATAAAGATATTAAGATATTCATTGATATTAAAAGATATTGACGAATGACAATTAATGACAGCGAAGCGAATAACTATGAATGACAGCGAAGCGAATGACAATTAAACAATTAAGCCATTTAGAGTATAAATCCCGTATTATTCAATTTGCGAAAAGGTTTTAATTCTCGTCATCATAATATTCTTCAGGTGGGTTTTCGGTGTATACAACATGATGCAAAGCTCTGAGCGCATTCACTAATCTTGAGCCCCAATGCGTTTCAAAAAGCCGGCGGCATTCTGCAACTGCATTTTCTTTAGCTGCATGTGTCCCTTTCTGGTAAAGCATAATAAAGTCTTTCATATCCTGGTACACATCGGTAATGTTTTCTGCAATACTGGCAGGCGAGGTAACGATCTCACCTGTATCATCACTGGCAATGGTCAGGTAAGTGTCATCATTCCCTAATTTATTTTTAAGAGACACAAACACCGGTTCCCAGTGCTCTTCCGTAGTATAGCGTTCTGAAATCTCAAATTCACTTTCTTCATAAACAGGCAGTAGTGAACCTTTTAGGTATGTAAGTGGGCAAATTTTCAGCATGTAAGATATAATGTCTTCTTTTGTATAATTCTCAGCTTTTTCAACAAACAGGCAGTATTCGTTGGCAACAGTATAAAACTCGATCACATTCTTCGAATAAACAATTTCTTTATCAACTGATTCTTCCATATGAACAGCTTAGGATGTTTTGAAAAAGGCAAAAAAACTTATTATTCTGCTTATACAGTCAGAATAGGTCTATCAATAAATTTCTTTGAACAGTTAGTTATTAACAAGAAATGTAAGTGATCAATTGGGAAGCACTTTTACGCTATTTTGCCTGGAATATTTCATGGCTGCTTCCTGATTATCGAAAATATTTTCAATATCATATTCCAATGATGTTTTCTTTCCGTCAACAACCATTTCAATCATTAGTCGGGTAATAACACCTGCCGAAACATAATAAACTCTAATGAGGCAATATTTTGCTCCTTCATTTAAAAGTTCTTTACATTTATCGCATTTCTCAGGACCTTTTGCGCAATGAAAAGGAATGATCTTTTTAATGAAAAGCTCTGATAATTTTGAGGTATCAGTAGAAGTCTGCTTGTTTTGTCCAAAGGTAACTCCGGATAATGTTACGAAAATGCTGATGATAATGAATCCCTTCATAATATAATATTTTTTTTACAAACATACATGAATTTTTAAAAATACACAAACACATTATTTTAAATAACTGGAAAATTTATATTGATTTGAATTTGTGCCATATAATTATTAAATTTGAGAAAAAATTGAGATGAATAATAAGAACCTTGAATTGAAAATAAAGTTGGTAGAAGAATGTAAAAAATCACAACTTAAAGTTGTGAAAAACTTGAAGACGGCTATGGATGATGCACAGCAAAGTGCAAATGAATACGGACCCCCTAAAGACCGCTATGATTCGTTCAGGATGCAGCTCCTGCGAAAAAAGGATATGTACGGACAGCAAATGGAAAAGGCTTTAAACGAACTTTATGCTCTTGAAAAAATTGACACGGAAAAGAAAATGAATACAGTCGGTTTTGGTTCTGTGGTAATTACAAATGAACAGAAACTATTCATTTCAATAGGACTCGGAAAACTGATGCTTAAAAACGAGACCTATTACGCCGTTTCCATGATGGTTCCGATATGCAAAGCGTTATCCGGCAAAAAGAAAGGCGATGCTGTGGAGTTTAATGGTAAAAAAAATGAAATAAAGGATGTCTTCTGATCAATATTTTACTTTTAGTTCAAGCTAAAATTCTATTTTTGTCCTATGCAGGAAACCATACTTATTCTTGATTTCGGTTCGCAATACACTCAACTCATAGCACGGAGGGTGAGGGAACTGAATGTTTATTGCGAAATACACCCCTTTAATTTGTTCCCCGCAATAAATAAAAAAAACATAAAGGGAGTTATTCTTTCGGGAAGTCCTTATTCTGTACTGGATGTGAATTCGCCTTCGCCCGATTTGGAAGATATCAAAGGTAAATTGCCTTTGCTGGCAGTGTGTTATGGCGCCCAGTTCCTTGCTCATAATTTTGGCGGAGAAGTAATGCCTTCAAAAATCCGCGAATACGGAAGAGCAAACCTTTCGGATATCGACACTTCTGATCCGCTTATGAAGAATATGACAAAAAACTGTCAGGTGTGGATGTCGCATGGCGATACTATTGCGAAAGAACCGGCAGGCGCTAAGATCATAGCTGCTACGAAAAATGTGCGTGTGGCCGGATTTCAAATTAAAAACGAAGAGACTTATGGGATACAGTTTCACCCGGAAGTATATCACTCCACGGAAGGTATGATATTGTTGAAAAATTTTGTAGTGGATATCTGTAATTGTGCGCAATCATGGACACCGG
>JBBAAT010000213.1:0-5068 GCA_041658145.1 Bacteroidales bacterium
GGAACGGCTTTCAAACGGATTGTGTTCTCTTTCACCCCATACTGATAAACTTTGTTTTTCTGCCGTATTTGAAATGAACGAAAAAGCTCAAATCATCAATGAATGGTTTGGCAAGACAATCATAAATTCCAACAGGCGTTTCAACTATGAAGAAGTCCAAAAAATTATTGAAACAAGCGACGGCGATTATTACAGGGAGGTACTAAAGCTTAACCAATTAGCCACATTACTGCGCGAGGAACGATTTAAGAACGGGTCCATTGCATTTGAAACTACAGAAGTAAAATTTAAGCTGGATGATAAAGGTAAACCTTTAAGTGTGTATATCAGGGAGTACAAGGATTCCAATAAGCTGATCGAAGATTTTATGTTGCTGGCAAACCGCAAAGTGGCTGAATTTATAGGAAAAAACAAAAAAGCAGCAAAGACTTTTGTTTATCGCGTGCACGATGAGCCCAATCCCGAAAAATTGAGCACGTTTACCGAATTTGTTACCAAACTCGGTTACAGGATGAAAACCAGCTCAAGAAAAAGCACTATTGATTCGTTCAATAAACTGCTAACCGATGTAGTAGGGAAAGGGGAGCAAAATATGATCGAAAACCTTGCTATCCGTACAATGGCGAAAGCATATTATTCTACTGATAATATAGGTCATTACGGACTCACATTCGATTACTATTCTCATTTTACATCGCCAATCCGCCGCTATCCTGACCTGATGGTTCATCGCTTGTTAAATGATTACCTTAATAATTTGCCTTCAGTAAACAAAGAACAATACGAAGAAAAGTGTAAACATTCATCGGAAATGGAGAAAAGGGCGGCCGAAGCCGAGCGTGCCTCTGTGAAATACAAACAGGTGGAATTCCTTCTTGATAAGGTAGGACAAACATTTGATGGTGTTATATCGGGTGTGAGCAAGTGGGGAATATTTGTTGAAATTGTTGATAATAAATGTGAGGGAATGGTATCGCTGCGTGATATGGAAAATGATTATTATTTCCTTGATGAAGATAATTATTGTGTCACAGGTCAAAGATCTGGCAACACATATAAGCTTGGAGATAAAGTTAAGATAGTTGTTAAACAAGCAAATCTTTCCAGAAAGCAGCTTAATTTTATGATAGCAGAATAATATTTATCTGAATTAGTTACTACTGTTGTGTTAAGAGTGATATGTCGAATAGATTATTCACAAAATATTTTATTTTTAAAGGTGTTCATGAGATCGCTTCGCTATGTTGCTTCGTCGTTCCTCCTCGCAATGACGTCATTGCGAGACCGACGAAGGAGGTGAAGCAATCTTAAAACGATATATCAGAATTAACATAACACTAATGCCAAATATTAAATCAGGTTTAGTCTGTTGAAAAGTTCTTTACGGTACAAACCACCTATTGGCACAACTTTCGTTTTGCCTTCAATCACTAAATCAGGGTATTTAATAGAAAATATTTTGTCGAAGCGGACAATAAAAGAACGGTGAACTCTCACAAAATCATTTGTTGGAAGAATTCTAATCATTTCCTTCATTGTTATATGAACAGTGTATGAGTTCTTCGAAGTATTAATAACAACGTAATCTTTCAATGCTTCCAAAAAACAGATATCCTCAAATTTTACTTTGTTCAGACGGTAATCTGCTCTGACAAAGATACTGTCTTTTGATTCTTTGTTTTCAACTATTGTGCGATACATATCCCTTTCTTTCTTTATCTCGGTATTTTTTTCGTGCTTGTAAATAGCCATTTCAATGGTTGTTTGCAATTCTTTTTCCTTAAACGGTTTAATGATATAGCCGTAAGGCTCCGAAATCTTTGCTTTACTTAAAGTATCGTCATCGGCATAAGCTGTAAGGAAGATCACCGGTATGTCATATCTGGTACGGATAGTATTTGCTGCTTCAATCCCATTGATTTTTCCTTTTAACATAATGTCCATAAGTATCAGGTCCGGACGGGATTGTTCCACTTTTTCCATCGCCTTTTTACCAGAATCCACAACAGCAGAAACTATATATCCAAGTTTTTTTAAGCTGTTTTGTATATCTTTTGCAACAATGCTTTCATCTTCAACAACTAATATATTAAATTTTGCCATAATAAATATATGTTTTGTATGTTAAACATTTAAATTAGTAATGTGTGTGTGTATTAATATCCTGATTTTTCAGTTATTGGTTATTAATTATTGGTTTTGGTTATTTAGTTTCTCGCCTGCCTGTCGGCGAGGCAGGTTATAGTTTCTTGGACGTAATTGTGTACAGGAGAACTAAAACCGGCAAAAATAAAACTTAAACTAAAAACCAAAAAAAATAGCAATATTTATAACAATCAATTATGGCGGTTTTCACTTGCGCAAAAATAACATCTTTATTGAAATTACCAAAAGCATTTGATTGAAATTTAAAATTAACAGGGCTAATAAATTAGTTGTTAGAATTATCCTCAATAGTTAGCGGTTTTATTTTCACACCATCATACTTGGTTTCTATTCCATTCTTATATGTTGTTATAAGAAACAGAGCGCCATCGTAATAATATTTATACCATTCTCCCTCACGTTTTCCCATTACATAATAACCTTCTTCCATTATTTTTCCATTATCCCAGTAAATTATGTGTTTACCGTCAGGATTGTCGTCAAGGTATCTTCCTGTAAAATACGGGGTTCCATTGTTGAAATAATATTTCCAAATATCGTCTCTTTTGCCATCTTTATATGATCCTTCCATTTTAATGTCGCCCAACTGATAAACCCAGAATCCTTGTTCAAGGCCGTCTATATATTCACCTTTAGTTATAACGGTTCCACTATCGGAATACTCTGTCAATAGTCCATTTTCAACTCCTTCTGAATAAATTTCATCTCTTAAAAGATTAGTGTTTTCATAATACCATTTCCATTTACCATCTGGTTTTTCGTTTTTCAAATAAGTTCCTGTTTGTTCTATTTTGCCATTCCTGTAATAAAATTTCCAATCTCCTGTTTTTAATCCATTGACATATTTTCCCTGCTCTTTCAATTCTCCCGTATCATAATACTCTGTCCATGCTCCTTGTTTCAATCCTTGTTCATCAACTATTCCTTTTCCCACAATCATTCCACTTTTATAAACTTTTGCTGAATCTATTTTTCCATCCAAAGAATATTCGCGCGTAATTCCTTCAGGTATATTATTTTTATAACTTCCAACTCTTTTAAAAGCCCCATTTGGATAGTATATTATTTTAATATCAAGTTTAGCTACCTCTGGAGCATCTTTCTGTAGTTCTCCATTTATATATTTTGCTATACTCAACAAATTTCCATCCTGGGAATATTCTTTAAAATACCCTGATTTAATTCCAGCCATATAATAAGCTTCTGATTGAAGCTTCCCATTAGGATAGAATGACACCCATTTACCTTGTTTTAAGCTATCTGTGTTGTATCTGTTCACTTTTTCTTTATCAACCAAATATCCATTTTTATATTCAAGCAAAGTGATAACAGTACCTTCAGGAGAATATTCTCTTGCCATACCTTGTTCTCTGCCTTTTATAAAATTTACAGTCAATCTTATTTTACCATCAGGATAATAATAGCTGGTATAACCCTCTTTAATATCATTTACAAAATTTTCCTTTACTATTTCGTTTTCAAAATAAGTAGATTTAATTCCATTCTTTTTCCCTTTTTTGTAATCAATTTCAAGTATCAATTTTCCTTCTTTATTATAAAACTTCCATGTGCTATCAAGTTCAAAAAATTTTCGATTTCCTTCACTTTTTAGTTTTCCATTTTCATAATACGTTTTCCAATAACCATCGGGTTTCTTTTCTTTAATAACTCCCTCGCTGGATACTTTACCGTTTTCATATTTAAACACGACATAACCATCCGTTTTAGTAGTATCCTGTGCAAATACCAATACAACATTCAGTAAAAACAATATCAAAAAATATTTTTTCATTAAAGTAAAATTAAAACAAATTTCTATGACAATTCAAGCATTTTGAGAATTGGTTTCTTTGATTTTATCAATAAATCCTCACTTAAAATTATTTCAGGCTTTTCATCTCTTAAACAAATATATAATTTTTCCATTGTATTTTTTTTCATATAAAAACAGTCATTACATGAACAGGTTTCATTATTTGGCACTATTATAAATTCTTTATCCGGTGATTGTTTTTTCATCTGATAAATTATTCCGGTTTCGGTAGCTACAATAAATTTTTTACATGGATCTTTTTTGGTGAAATTCAATAAAGCAGTAGTAGACCCTATAAAATCTGATATTTCAAGAATCGTTGCTTTACATTCAGGATGAGAGATCAATTTTGCATCAGGATGAACTGTTTTTAATTTTATCACTCTTTCAACAGTTAAAATATCATGTACTTCACACGTTCCATTCCATAATACCATATTTCTACCTGTTACATTATTTACATAAGTTCCAAGATTTTTATCAGGAGCAAATATAATTTTCTGTTCTTTTGAAAAACTTTCGACAATTTTTATTGCATTGCTTGAAGTACATATCACATCTGATAACGCTTTAATTTTTGCCGAACAATTTATATAAGAAACTATTTTATGATCAGGGTATTGTTTTATAAACTTATTAAAATCTTTAGGTTTGCAAGAATCGGCAAGAGAACATCCTGCTTCTAAATCCGGTATAATTACTTTTTTACCCGGATTAAGAATTTTAGCTGTTTCAGCCATAAAATGAACACCTGCAAATATTATTATATCAGCATTCGTACTTTGAGCCTTTTGAGCAAGTGCAAGGCTATCGCCAATAAAATCAGCAATTTCTTGTATATCCTCTATTTGATAATAATGAGCCAATATAATTGCATTTTTTTGTTTTCTTAAAATTTTAATTTTTTTTATAAGGTTTAATTTTGGATCAAATTTTATTTTCATTTTTTTTGGGTAAATATTATTTTGATGTGCTGGGTTTCAAAAGCAATTAAAATCAAACTATTAAGTATAATCCCTGCCTGACTGCATCATGCAGGCAGGGAAGCGTAAATCGTAAATGTCACTCAGAGCCAGCCATTGCGTGAGC
>JBBAAT010000214.1:0-4974 GCA_041658145.1 Bacteroidales bacterium
CAATGTATATATATATTACATTTCATGATAATTCGGGAGGAAACATTATAAGCTGGCAATGGGACTTTGGCGATGGCAGCACAGCGACAGATGAAAATTGTATTCATCAATACGGAGACACCGGAACATACACAGTTACTCTGATAGTAACAGATGCTAATGGGTGTATTGATTCTGTCAGTGATATCATAAAGATCAGGGATATTTTCACTTTATATATTCCCAATTCGTTTACACCTAATAATGATGGATTTAATGATTTCTTTTTCCCACAGGGAATAAATGTGGATCCAAATAATTTCGACATGTATATTTTCGACCGTTTGGGTAACCTCATGTTCCACACTAATACATGGGTATCCACATACGGAGAGCCATGGAACGGAACAAAAAATAATAGCGGGACGTTTAAAGACGTAGTGATGGATGTTTATGTATATAGAATTTTAATAAAGGAAATTCAAGGGTTCAGGCATGAATATATTGGAAGGGTAACACTTATACAATAGAACATCAGGAATCTACAAAGTCAAGTTCTACGCGCAGATTGTCGATAATAAAACCTTGTCTTTCCGGAGTATTCTTTCCCATATAAAAGGCTAACATTTCCTTAATACTTGAAGTACTTTTCAGTATTAAAGGATCTAAGCGCATAGACGGGCCGATAAAATGTTTGAATTCGTCAGGAGAAATTTCTCCAAGCCCTTTAAAACGGGTTATTTCAGGCTTAGCGCCAAGTTCTTTAATCGCTTCATGTTTTTCCATTTCCGAATAGCAATATATCGTCTTTGTTTTATTTCTTACACGGAAAAGCGGGGTTTGAAGAATATAGAGATGCCCGTATTTGACAAGGTCGGGGAAAAATTGAAGAAAAAATGTGATAAGTAATAAACGGATGTGCATACCATCCACATCGGCATCGGTGGCAATAACGATGTTATTGTAACGAAGGTTTTCCAAATCTTCTTCAATATTCAAAGCCGATTGAAGCAGGTTAAATTCTTCATTTTCATAAACCACTTTTTTACTCAATCCAAAGCAGTTAAGCGGTTTTCCTTTCAGGCTAAAAACAGCCTGGGTGTTTACATCCCTTGATTTTGTAATGGAACCGCTCGCCGAATCGCCCTCGGTGATGAATAAAGTTGTTTCGAGCTTTCTTTCGTCGTTGCTGTTGTAATGAATCCTGCAGTCTCTAAGTTTTTTATTATAAAGACTTGCTTTTTTAACGCTGTCTTTTGCGATTTTTTTGATATTGGCAATTTCTTTGCGTTCCTTTTCCGACAGAAGAATTTTTCTATAAAGAGCCTCTGCAGTATCAGGATTTATATGCAGATAATCATCTAATCTTTTTTTAACGATGTCGTAAATATAATTTCTGATGGTCTGCCCATTGGGTTCCATGCACTGTGAGCCCAGTTTAGTTTTGGTCTGCGATTCAAAAACCGGTTCCTGAACTTTCAGACTGATTGCAGCAATAATGGACGACCGGATATCGCTTGCATCAAAATCCTTTTTATAAAATTCGCGTATTGTCTTCACGACCGCTTCGCGGAAGGCTCCCTGATGAATGCCGCCTTGCGGAGTATGTGTGCCGTTTACAAATGAATAGTACTCTTCACCATACTGATTCTGGCTATGTGTTATCGCAAATTCAAAATCATTTTCTTTAATATGAATGATAGGGTAAACTAAGTTTGTACCATTGATGTATTTGGTAAGCAAGTCAAGCAGGCCGTTCTCAGCATAATATCTTTGTCCGTTAAAGTAAATGGAAAGCCCTGTATTCAGAAAAGTATAATTCCAAAGAAGGTTTTCAATATATTCTGTGATAAAATGGTAATTTCCGAAGATTTTTTCGTTGGGGACAAAGGTAACAATCGTTCCATTTCGCAGATCTGTCTTTTCTTCTTTGCTTTCTTTGACCAGGTTGCCATTGCTAAATTCAGCAGACTTTGCTTTCCCATCTCTTACTGATTGAGTGATGAAATAAGACGACAAAGCATTCACAGCTTTAGAGCCGATGCCATTCAACCCAACTGTCTTTTTAAAAACTTCTGAGTCATATTTTGCGCCGGTATTGATTTTCGAAACACAATCCACTACTTTTCCAAGTGGAATACCACGGCCGTAATCCCTTACTGTAACTTTTTGATCCTTAATAGTGATTTCGATCTTTTTACCGAAACCCATGATATACTCATCAACAGCATTATCTATGGTTTCTTTAATAAGCACATAGATGCCATCGTCATGAGAGGCGCCATCGCCCAGTTTTCCAATATACATACCAGGCCTAAGCTGGATATGTTCCTTCCAGTCAAGGGAAACAATGCTTTTTTCATCATAATTACCTGACATTTTTGTAAATTTTATGCAAATTTAAGATGAAAGAGGATTTCAGCGACATTCAGAACAAACGAGATATTAACAATTATTGTTAACAGGATAAGTTTCCGTAATGTCAATACAAAACGTCATTGCGAGGAGTTCGCCGAGGCGAACGACGAAGCAATCTATTAACACACAATGATTAGATTGCTTCATCCCGATGAAAAATCGGGATTCGCAATGACGACATTACGGACAGACACTAGTTATAAACCTATTTTCCGGAAGTCTCTATCACTTTAAATTCTGTTCTCCTGTTATTCGCCCTCCCCTGCTCTGTATCGTTTGTATCAACAGGAACAGACTCGCCATATCCTTTATATGAAAGCCTGTTTATTGAAATGTTGTGATTAATTAAGTAATCATAAACCGCTTTAGCCCTGTTTTCCGACAATGTCTGGTTATATTTATCATCGCCCACATTATCGGTATGCCCGCTGATCTCGATCTTCATTTTTGGGTTCTTATTGAGCAGTTCTGTAAGCTTTCCCAGTTCAACTGTGGATTCAGGTTCCAGTTCATATTTATCCGTGTCGAAAAAGATGTTTTTCAGTACAACGGACTCACCTGTTTTTATTGGTTGAAGCGGGATATCTTTCAGGTATGGATCTGCATCCGAATGTAAGCCTGTAAGCGTAAAGTTTTCTGAATAAAACAAATATCCATCTTTTGAAACATTCAAAGCGTAATCCTTATCAGTAGGCAGACATACAAGGAATTCGCCGTTTACAGCATCAGAATTCGATTCAATAACCGTCTTGCCGGTTTTCAGGTCGATCAACTCGAACTTTGCTTCCAGCTTTGCTTTTGTTAGTTTATTATAAACAATTCCCTTCAAATAGTTAACTACTTTAGGGCGCGCTTTTTCATAAAGAGGAAATGAATAAATATCCATACCCCCTTTACCACCCGGTCGATCTGACGCAAAGTATGCCAGATTACCCTTAGAATTTACCACAAGATAACTTTCATCAGCATACGTATTAATAGGGTAACCGATGTTGACAGGTTTTCCCCAGTTTCCACTTGAATCCTTCCTCGAATAAAAAATATCAAATCCGCCCATACCCTGATGTCCGTTTGAAGCAAAATACAATGTCTGATCATCAGGGTGGATAAAAGGCGCCATTTCTCCTTTATCAGTATTTATTGAATCTCCAAGATTTACAGGAGTAGTCCATTCATTTTTTTCATTTTTAGTAGTTTTCCAAATATCCATACTACCTTTTCCTCCTGACCTTGCGCTTGTAAAATATAGTGTTTTACCGTCGGATGAAATTGATGGCTGCGAATCCCATTTGTCAGAATTGACTACCGTCCCCATATTTACAGGGATATTCCATGCATCGCCAACATGTTTGGAAACATATATATCACAGCTCCCAATGCCATCAGGGCGGTTGCATCCGGTAAAGTACAAATATTTTCCATCTGGTGAAATACATTGTGCACCTTCATTGCCATTTGTATTGATTGGCGGTCCGAGGTCAACGGCTTTATTCCAGGCGCTATCGTTAATTTTATTGCTCACATAAAAATCCTCTTCTTCTGAGAGTTTCCGGTCAATGGTATTTTCATCTTTAGGTAATCTTCGTGTAATAACAAGAGTATGTTCGTCGGCTGTAACAGAGGGTAAATATTCACTGTAAATTGTATTAATACTATCACCGAGATTAAGAGGATTAAAAGGGACAGGATTGTTAACGGCATTAATTCCGAATTCACATTCTTTGAGCATATACTGAGCTCGTTTAACATTAATAATATCAGCATTCTTGCTATTAATAAAACTTTCGAAATCATTTTTCGCATCCTGATATAAGCCTGTATGCAGCTCTATTATCGCTATATTGAGATAATTTTTCAAATAAAAACCAGGATCAATTTCAATAGCCTTTTTGTATGCTTCAATAGCTTGAACATATATTTTTTTATCAGCATAAATATCGCCTTTCAGCATATATGCTTCAATAAATTTATTATCCGATTTAATAGCATTGTCAAGTTCTTTCAGCGCTTCTTCATTGTTATAAGCATCATAAAACTTTGTAGCTTTTTCATAAGCTTTAATTGCTTTATCAGATTTTGTTGAATATTTATAGGTATTTGGCTGAGTTCTGCATGAAGCTGCAAAAACAAGGAATATTAATAAGAGGAGGGAATATTTTTTCATCCGGAAATAATTATTTATGCGAATCAAAAGTTAAAAGTATTAATTTTTACTGTGATTTGGAAATTGATTTTGGGAAAACCGAAATGTTTGATGGGTTACTTAACTATCTGCTGCTGTTATATGACGTTTTTTTTCTGTCGTCAATGTGCTGAACCTTTTATTCTTCTGCATTTTCGTCCTCTTCGTCAGCATAGTTAAACTCTACTTTGCTTTGAGTAACTACTTCGTCAAGGATGTTATTTAAGTAGCCAAGTTTAACCGTTTCTTTAAATCGTGTGTTTAACATTGGAATATTTATTACTTCTTCAATGCAGTCCATATACTTGTCAACAATGGCTTTGATTGAATATGTTTTACTTGCGTTTTCCCTGATTTTTTTTAAAAGGTCTTTCGTGTCTACGTCAGATTTAATA
>JBBAAT010000215.1:0-4905 GCA_041658145.1 Bacteroidales bacterium
TGTTTGCCAGATTATCTGTACGCCATTATTTTCGAACCATTCAAGATTATTAAGAATACTTTCGTTGATAGTTCTTGCACCTAAGCTGCCTCCCACTGCAAACAAGATCTTTTTACCGGCAGACAGGCCAAAATAATTGAGAGCTTCTGTTTTTTTGTCTTGAATTTCAACTATATCCTGCCTTACAGGATTACCTGTTAAAATAATCTTTGATTCCGGGAAATATTTATCCATCCCCTGATATGCAACACATATCTTATTTGCTTTTTTTGACAACATGCGATTTGTAATTCCAGGAAACGAATTTTGTTCCTGAATGAGTGTCGGGATGCCCATGCTTGCAGCCACTTTCACTACGGCGCCACTCGCATAGCCGCCAACTCCCACAACCACATCGGGTTTAAACTTTTTAATTATTTTCCGTGATATCCAAAGACTTGACAATAATTTGAATGGGAAACTAACATTTTTAAGTGTTAATCTTCTTTGAAACCCGCTAATACAAAGACCTTCGATAGGGTAACCGGCAGCAGGAACTTTTTCCATTTCCAATTTACCTATAGCGCCTACGAAAAGAATATCAATATCATTCACCTTTTTCTTTAATGCATTGGCAATGGCAATGGCAGGAAATACGTGGCCTCCGGTGCCCCCGCCACTTATAATTATTTTTATTTTTTTATTCTCCACCTTTTATATACTTTGCACTGGATAAATTATTACATTTTGAAAAATAGGTATAAAGGTATAAAGGGAATAGGTATTCCTTATACCTCTTACCTTATACCTCTTTTTCTTTATCTTCGGTTTTTTGTTTTTCTTCATTCTCTGGTTCTTTACTAACGCTGAGCATGATCCCGATTGCCAATCCCGTGAACCAGATGGAAGTTCCGCCCATACTTACCATTGGCAATGGCTGGCCTGTAACAGGAAGTATATTTACAGCAACACCCATGTTTATGAATGCCTGAAACACCAGACTAAAAACGCAGCCAAATGTGAGGAAAGCGCCGAAAGTTCCCGGCGCCCGCGAAACAATTCTAACACCACGGAAGAGCAATATCAGGTACATCAGGATAACAATTATTGCTCCTATCAATCCGTATTCTTCAACAATAATAGCATAAATAAAATCGGAATAAGGGTGCGGTAAAAAATTGCGTTGAGTACTGTTTCCGGGAAATTTACCCATAACACCACCTGTTGCAATAGCAATTTTAGCTTGTTCTACCTGATAATTCTCATCTTTGTTTCCACTGCTAAAATTTTCGATACGGTTTTTCCATGTACTTAATCTCCCCTGACTTGATGAATTGAGTAAAATAACTATGAAAAGAGAAAGACAAACTACTGCTATTCCTAATAAAGCAAAGATATATTTCATATTGATCCTGCCAATAAACAGCATTACCATGCAAGTAGCGAACAAAGCAGCAGCAGTAGAAAAATTTGCAGGTAATATGAGAGCGCAAACAACGAGGATAGGTACCATAATAGGGACAAATGCAGATTTAAAATCTTTAATCTGTTCCTGTTTTTTGGAAAGCAATCTTGCCACATAAATGATGAGCGCCAGTTTAGCAAGGTCTGAACTTTGAAATGTGAGATTGATAACCGGCAGCGTAAGCCAGCGACTTGCTTCGTTAACATTAGTCCCTGTGAATAAAGTGAACAAAAGCAATGGTACGGCAATGAACATTGCAAGCTGTGATATACGGGAATAGTAGGTATATTTAACCAAATGGGCAACATACATTAAGCCTAATCCGAGCATCAGAATAATAAAATGTTTAATCATGTAATATTCTGTATTCCCATGTTGATAGCGATATGCAAGTGTTCCCGTGGAACTGTATACCGCCAGCAAAGAAAATACTGTTAAAATGATCACTACTAACCATATAACTTTATCGCCTTTTATATTGCTGAGAAATTTCAACATCGAATTATATTATCCACGTTTATTAATATGGCTACACTTTTCTACACCTACTCTGCATTCTAAAATCTAAAACAAATTACAGTTCACGTACAGCTTCTTTAAATTTCCTGCCTCTTTCTTCATAATTTTCGAACAAATCAAAACTGGCGCAGGAAGGAGAAAGCAACACAACATCATCGGCTTTACCCAAACAATAGGCTGTTCTAACAGCATCTGCAGCAGATTGCGTTTCAACAATTGTTTTTATAAATCCCGAAAAAGCTTTACGTATCTTTTTATTGTCCATCCCCATGCAAACAATAGCTTTTACTTTTTTTCTCACAATATCCGTAAGAAAGTTGTAATCAGTACCTTTATCTTTTCCGCCAACGATCCAGATTACAGGCTTTGACATGCTTTCAAGCGTATACCATGTTGAATTCACATTTGTTGCCTTGGAATCGTTAATAAATTCGATCCCATGAATATTGGTTACAAATTCAAGCCTGTGTTCAACATTTTGAAAATCCATCAGGCTTTCTTTAATCGTATCTTTCCTGATGTCAAGTATCCTTGACGGAATCCCTGCTGCAAGCGAGTTGTAGAGATTGTGGTTGCCTTGTAGCGCTAGTTCGTGAATAAACATAGTATTTTTTTTAGTTACTGTTCATCTTGTCTGAGAATTTCTGATATTCCATTTTATACCAAATCTGGTTTTATATAGAGTGAGCAGGAGGCAGCGGCAGTCAGAAACTGCCTCCTGCCGCTGCCTCCTGCTTACTACCTGAATAGTAAATTTTTTAATTAATATTTATTTTATCTCAACTTCAATGTAATTACAGTTACAACTGCCAGTATGATTCCAATAATCAGAAACCTCATCACGATTTTTGCTTCATGATAGCCATCTTTTTGATAATGGTGATGCAATGGAGCCATTTTAAAAATTCTTCTTCCCTCTCCAAATCTTCTCCTGGTATATTTAAAATAAACGACCTGAATGATCACTGAAAGACTTTGTACAAGGAAAACCCCACATAAAACAGGAATCAATAGCTCCTTGCGTATAATAATCGCAAAAACTGCTATTATTCCTCCCAGAGCAAGACTGCCCGTATCGCCCATAAATATTTGTGCCGGATAAGAATTATACCATAAGAATCCGATACAGGCTCCCACAAAGGCGCTCACGTAGATCGTAAGTTCACCTATATTCGGGATGTACATAATGTTGAGGTAATCAGCAAAAATGATGTTGCCGGAAACATAAGCAAGGACGCCTAATGTAACACCTATAATCGCTGATGTTCCTGCCGCCAAACCATCTAGTCCGTCGGTGAGGTTAGCTCCATTTGAAACAGCAGCAATGATGAAAATTACGATTGGGATAAAGAGCAGGAAAGCATATTTCCTGTAATTTCCGCCCAACCATGCAAGCAAATCGGCATAATCAAATTCATTATTTTTTACAAAGGGTATAGTTGTTTTGGTTGATTTTACAGATTTTTCAGCAAACAATTGCGGAGATTCATTAAAATTCTCCACTTTAAAAATATTGGTAGAATTTACGTATTTCTGAGATTTTGCGCCTTTTTCTTTTATTACAACATCATTACTGAAATATATAGTGCATCCAACGATCAGTCCCAATACAACTTGTCCTAAGATTTTGAATTTACCTGCGAGCCCTTTTTTATTTTTCTTAAAAACCTTTATATAATCATCTATAAAACCTATTGCACCTAACCATAGAGTTGCCACGATCATCAGTATAACATATGTATTATGAAGTTTTGCAAAAAGAAGAGTGGGGATAATGATAGAAGCAAGAATAATCAACCCCCCCATGGTAGGAGTGCCCTTTTTCTGTGATTGTCCTTCAAGTCCGAGATCACGAATGTCTTCTCCCACCTGCTTTTTTTGCAGGTAGATAATTAACCTTTTCCCAATGAATAATGAAATAAGCAGTGATGTGATGATCGCCATAGGCGCCCTGAAGTTGATATATTGGAAAACCCCGGCGCCAGGGAAATCAAAATTCGTATGTAAGTAATCAAATAAATAGTACAACATATAATTTATATTAGAGTCTCAAATATTTCTTTTACCATTTGCTTATCATCAAAAGGGTATTTCACTCCTTTTATTTCCTGATATTTTTCATGACCCTTTCCTGCAAGAAGTACTATATCTCCATGCTTTGCAAGTGCACATGCTGTTTTAATTGCTTCTTTTCTGTTTAATATCGACAACACTTTTCTTTTTGCTGTAATCTCAACTCCCTGCATCATTTCTTCAATAATTCTTTCAGGATCTTCGGATCTCGGATTATCAGAAGTAAGGATCACTGTATTGCTATAATCGCAAGCTATCCTTGCCATCAAAGGTCTTTTGCCTCTGTCCCTGTCGCCACCGCATCCCACCACTGTAATTACATCTTCGTTACTCTCTCTTACAGAAGCTATCGTACTCAATACATTGCTCAGTGCATCCGGAGTATGGGCGTAATCAATAATTGCAATAATGCCATTTGACGATCTTACATAATCGAACCTTCCTTCCACAGCCTTCAAACTGCTCAGCAATCGCAACACTTCTGATTTGTCTTCGCCCAGTAAAACAGCAGTAGCATAAATTGCCAGCAAATTATATGCATTGAAACTTCCAACTAATTTGAACCAAACATCCACACCATCAATATTCAATTGCAATCCGGAGAATCTGTTTTCAATGATTTTCGCTTTGAAATCGGCAGGGTTCTTTAAACTGTATGTGTTTTTAGATGCTTTTGTGTTTTGCATCATCACTTTACCATTCTTGTCGTCTGCATTGCTTAGAGCAAATGCTTTGCTGCCAAGCAAATCGAAAAATGTTTTTTTTGCTGCCAGATATTCATCAAATGTTTTATGGTAGTCTAAATGATCATGTGTAATATTAGAGAATACGCCGCCTGCAAAATACAGTCCGGTTATCCTATGCTGCAC
>JBBAAT010000216.1:0-4898 GCA_041658145.1 Bacteroidales bacterium
TGCGGAAAAAGTTTTGAAAGTTTTGAAAGAAGATGATTTTGGGAAAAATGCTGCAATCATTGGTGAAGTGACAGAATCAAATAAAGGAATGGTTGTCATGAATACCGGAATTGGCGGCAGAAGAATTATTGATATGCTGGCAGGGGAACAGTTGCCGAGGATTTGCTAGTGTCATGTCAAGTGTCAGATGTCATAAGTATCATGTTAAATGTGATGTTTCTTTTGTGATAATAACATTGATTATCACTTACTATCCTGCACCTATGGGATTAACATTTGACTTTTGACATGCTTCATCTTACATTTGACATATCAGTAGTATATTCTATTCCTTTTTTACAAATAAGTATTTGATGTATTCTCTGGACATTAAATTAATTGTTTCAATATTTGCTATATCCCATCCTAAATCGGAAAGGTATTTTAAAATATCCACTTCATTATTGAATACCTTTGTGGTACCATCTTCATTAAATACAATATTATCTGCTTCGCCATTGGAAACAATATTATGCAATGAGTGGTATTTGTTTTGACCTATATCAATATACATTTTGGGATTGATCCCTTTGTTTACAGTATAATATACCCATAGTTCCATGTATTCAACATTTGTCCTTTTCTCTGACTGCGAAAATAAATTTCCGGCACAAAACAAAAAGATAAAAAGCAATACAATAATTTTATTCATGTGTTTATTTTTTTGTTTTTTAAAGGTCACATGGAATACGCCATGGAATAATTATTTCGCCTGCCTGACGGTAGGCAGGGTTGTTGTGAACTTTATTGCTCATGGCTATTTCATAGCATTTAAAATAAAAAAAGGGAATACCCCCTTTTCTTATGAATGTTTATAATAATTAGAATTTAGCAGTAACACCAAATTCGAGCAAACCACCGCCACCAAGACCAAATTCCATTAAAGCGCCAATATTATCAGTGAAATAATATCTGCCACCTACTGCTACCCGGGCAGCTACGGGAAATAGACTGCTTATATCAACAGATGAACTAACATAACTAGTATCATTTGATTCCCACTTCCAGGGAGAAGAGAAGTATCCAAGAGCAATAGTAGTGTATCCATCGAATTTCTCTGAATTACCGAAATGAAAGCTGAATTTTGCCATAGCTCTAATTCTTTGGGCTGAAAACTCATAATTATAAGTTGTAGGAGTACCATTTACAGTTTGATTTAACTGATATTTAACTGTTGAATTAGCATAGTTGAAAATACATCCAATGCCAACTTTTTCTGCCACCATATATTCATATTTTATACCTATGGGGCCAAATCCTGTAGCCGATAAACCAATACTATTGGCTTGATCAACAGCTGCTTTAAATATATTCGTGTACAAGTTTGGCCATCCATAAGTAACATCAACTATGGAGGTGCCTTCCTTAACAGCCTGAGAAAAACTACCTGAGCTAAATGCAAAAGCTAAACCGAGAATCATTAAAATACGTTTCATTTTTTTTGGATTAGGTTAATAATGATGCAAATATACAAAAATTATAATTCGATGATATTTTTAATGAACAAAGTGCTACTGCAGCAGATGGAATTAAGGATTAAATAATTTTGAAAACGGAGGTATTTACCCATCCCACGCTGCCATTAGCGATTTTTATTTCGCTCCATTCGCCAACATTGTCAATAATTTTAATTTTGGTGCCTTCGTGAATCACGAAAAGGTCGGTGCTGTTATCATCAGGAGAACTTTTGGCTGTAACAGACGGACAAAAAATAATAGCTTCTTTTGTGTTATTAAGAATGGAATATTGCACTTGTGCAAAAGCGAATAATTTAATGGTAAGCAAAAATGTGACAACGGCACACCAAAAGGCGATCTTGCGGACTTTTAAAACTCCCGAAAAAAGATAAACAGAAAGCAATCCGAGAAAAATCACAAAAATGATAAGTCCAAGCACAGCCCAGATGTTGAATGAAAAAATATTTGCTGCATTTTTGTACCAACGGATAATAAAAAATTCAGGTATAGCATCTATCTTATCAACGATTTTGGTATTGGCAACTTTCAGGTTATAATTTATATCTTCATCTCCGGGTTGCAGTTTTTTTGCTTTTTCGAAATACAATATGGCAGAAGGATAGTCGTTCAGTTTAAAATAAGCATTGCCTATGTTATAGTATAGTTCGGGAGCTTCATAACCGTTCTTCACAACCTTAAGATAGCAATTGATAGCCTGCTGATAAAACTTGTCTGTATATGCTTTGTTGCCTTTCACGGTTAAAGTTACATTATCTTCAGCAAAGACAGGTATTGCAGCAAAAAACCATAAGACAATTAATATCCGCTTCATCTTAGTTCCCTTTCCATTTTGGTGATGATATCAATAGCTTCATTATAAATACCGTCTATGGTATAAGTGCTGTCAGCCGGGGCAAATCGGGCATATTCACAGTTGTTCAGTGTATCAATGAATTGTTTTGCGATATCTTCGTTTACATTCTTTTCAGCAAATTTTTCGTTAACAGTATCTTTAGAAAGCTCTGCCAGCGGTATTCCCAGCTTATCACTTACATAGCCCCACAAGGCTTTAAATACTTCATCAAGGAAAGACTCTTTCCCGTTTTCCTTCAGATAAACATTTGCTGTTTTCATACGTTTGAGTGCTACTCCGGTTGCCTTTTTGTTACGCATCAAAGCGATGTTGCTGTTATCCTTTATTTTTTTCCTGTAAATAATCACGAATAAAATGAATAATACTATCGGCGCCAATAACAGAATTAAGAATAGGGGAGAGGCATAGAAGAATGTGCCGATATGTGTAAGTTTAAAAGGTGTTATTTTTAAATACCGGATATCACTGTTCAGGTATTTGATTTCTTCTTTATTCGAGCTTGTTACGGTAGTATTGTTATCACCGTTGCCCTTGGCTACCTTGAGTTTGAATTGAAGTGAAGTAAGTGTAATGTATGCGCCTTTTGCAAGATCAAAATAGCAGAAACTTACAGGCTTAATTGTGAAATCACCTGCACTCCTCGGAATAATAAGGTAATTGAATGTTTTGGTTCCTGAAATTCCGGCTGTTGTTGCAGAAATATTTTCTTTAACATCCGGTTCGTAAGTTTCAAGGTCAGTTGGAAATTCAATATCGGGTTTATCAATTAAACTAATGTTGCCTGTTCCTGTAATTTTGAATATAAGATTTATAGCATCATTTGTCTTTACGTTGGTCTTGTCGAGTGTAGCATCCAAAATAAATTTCCCAACGCTACCTTTAAATTCAGCCGGTTGATTTGATACAGGTAATGCTTTTACATTAAGTGAAACAGAATTTGAAGAAATTGTTTTTTTAACATTGGAATAAGTATCGAACATTGAGTTGCCAAAGTTATTGAAATTGCTAAAGAACGGGTCTTTGAAAAAATCAGCAAATGGGTCGTTATATTTTTGCTTTGTTACCACTTGCACTACACATTCCACATTAAGAGGATCTATTTTCAGAACGCCTGATTTCTGAGGGAAAAGCGCTATTTTCCTGATCTCTGCAACAACATACTTTGCGCCGCCAATAGTCTCGTTGTACTGAGTTGGTTTGTCGCTGTTCTTTGTAAGGTCTTGTGACCAAAAACCGGTGTAAGCGGGTATTTTTTCAATACCGTATTGTGTAACGGGTATCTTTGTATATATTTTATAAGTAACGATTACCTGCTCTCCCTGGTATGGATTTGTTTTGTCAACAAAGGCTTTCAGGAAGATATCATTATTGCCTGCATCAGCGGTGATTGCAGTTGTAGTGGCGCTTTTAGATGTTGCGGCGCTGCTGCTTGTTGTAGCATTTCCACTGTTGTTTACTTCAATGGTCAATGTATTCGATTCTACCCAGGCTCCGTCCACTTTGGCTTTAGCAGCATCAATAGTGAATTTGCCTGTGGCTGTAGGTATAAGTTCGTAAGTCCATGTGGATTCATCATTTCCACCTTGTACCTGCTTACCATTTATATATATGGTCATTCCGCCGCCGCTGCTTTGATATTGGCCTGCAATACTGAAATTTGTAAACAAAGGCTTTACAAAACTTGTGGCAGTCCCACCCGATAGAGTGTAGGTAACCTGGAAAGATGAGTTTAATGAAACATTAGAATATTTACAGCTAGCCGTGAGTTTTGCCTGTCCCGAAACATAATTCCACGAAGCAAGTAATATCAGAATAAGTGGAATGATATGTTTTATTTTATTCATTTATTATTCAAGATTAAATCCATCACCCTGTCGCCGATTCCCCGTTTCGCCCATTCAATATTTTAATTCTGCATTCATAATTCTGCATTCATAATTCTTACCAGTCTTTTTCCACTTTCACTTTAACAGGTATAACTTTTTCCTCTTTTAATTTATCCTGTAAGTTTTTATCTTTATTATTCAGGGCATTTAGCATGCGTTCAGCATCTTTTTTTGATATTTGATCTTTATTCTGTTTCTGCTGTTGTTTGTCTTTATTTTCATCTTCCTTTTTCTGATCTTTGTTCTGATCCTTTTTTTGATCTTTATTCTGGTCTTTGTTCTTATCCTGTTTGTCTTGTTTTTGCTGCTGCTGTTGTTTCTGTAACATTTTCATTGCATAAGAAAGATTATATTTTGTATCAGCGTCTTCAGGGGTATTGCGTAGGGCATTTTTATATGCTTCAATACTTTGTTCATATTTTTTTGATTGAAGCAGTGAATTACCAAGGTTATGATAAATTTTTGCCTTTGTTTTTTTATCAAGTTTATTTTCTAAAAGACTTTGAAAAGTTTTTACTGCATTTTCGTAATTGCCTTGTTTGTAAACAGCATCACCCATATTGAATTTGCCTTTTGTATAGGTAGAATCTTTTGCAAGGGATTTTTTATAAGCGACTTCGGCATCTTTGTAATTTCCGCTTT
>JBBAAT010000217.1:0-4896 GCA_041658145.1 Bacteroidales bacterium
GCTTTAAAATCTAAATTGTACCTTGCAGCTATTAAAGCCGCTTTCAAAGAACTATATATTTTAAAAAATATGGACGATAATACAAATTTAATTTTTGCGTAACATCAGTTAATCATTTATCTCTTTTATTAAAAAGGTAAATCATCGTTAACACTTTCTTGTTCTTTTGTTTCAATGGGAAATTTCTTCTTGTAATAAGACATTAAAAAAAGACCAATTGTTGCAATACTGTTTACTATAAAATAGGTATATAATGAATCTTCGATAATATATTCTTCCGAAAACTTTCCGTGAACATCTGTTTTTTCACTCCTTAGTTTTTCTATACTTTGATTTACTGCTAAAAATGAACTTCCAATTGTTTTAATTTCTATAGGTATTGTTGAATTTGGGTATAGTTGAAATTCCTTTAATAATTCTGCTGTTAATTCATAAAGTGTTTTTCCTTGTTTTGGTTTTGTCTTTATCATTTCATCTTCAAAAATATGTTTAATAATACTTTCTAAAGCTGAGTTTGCTAAACTAACAGCAATGTCAGGATGTGTTTCTATTTGTTTAAACGCCTTGTTAAATGTTGCATTAGCTGTTTTATAATCTGATTTGATTTCATTTCTGAAAGTAGCTATAGAAGGAATAAAATCAGGTGTTTCAATACCTAAATCAATTGCAATTTTTATCAAAAGCTCACCATTAATATTATGAAGTGTACTTGTTAAATCAATTTCTTCATTTTGTTTTAATTCAATTGAAAAGTTCTGATTATTATAATCTTCCCATTTATGCCACTTTTCAATGTAGTATTTTACATTTTTATATGATGTAAAAGCTGCCCAAATTGCCTTTTCAACATCAGCAATTAACTTCATTAAATATTTTGGGGAAATATTATCTTCCATAATAAACAAATAATTTATATTACATTTTTACCCCCACCTCCCCACTCATCAACTTCGGCAACAAAGTATCCCGAAGCTGTGTAAGAATGCGGATTTGGGTTGCGTTTAATTTTATTTTTTTAAAAAACGGTCTAACGTGGTCTCTAAATTTTTGCATTAGATACTCAGGTGGAAGAATGATTCCAAATTCTTTCATTATTCCCACATTCAAATTCTGTTGTGCTGAACCAGAAGCCATATCATTTAGTTTCCGTCTTGAATAAAGCAAATGCAGGTACAAATATTCAAAACAAATTTTTTCTTCGTCTGTCACAAAACCACACGCTGCCTGATTGAATGTTGCTTCATTTGAAAGTATTCCTAATCTGCCAACTGTTGGCGCTGCATAAATTGCAATTATGATAGTGTTTTCAGGGAACAATTTCGCTGATGAATTTTCTAAGCCGGCATAAGTAATTTTTGAAATACTTTCAAAAAGAAAATTATCTTGCAATTCTTTTGTAGAATACCAATTAATATGGCCGTTGTAATATTCATTCATTTTTGTAGAAGGAGTTCCACCTGATGAAATTCTTGTGCATACATCTTCTATTTTCACAACTTTCCAACTATCCTCCGCTTCTTCTACAAACCACTGTCTAAATAGCGTTTCCGCTAATTGTTCAAGTGTTTTATTTTGGCGGTGCAGTAAATCAATTTTATTATCGAGGCTGGAAAGGATGGTGGCGATGGCGGTTTGTTCTTGGTAATCTGGTAAGTCCAAGAGCAAATTATCAAAACAATTTTTTGGTACTCTTTGTCTGCCTGATGTCCCTTCAAAATTACCTTCTGCAAATCCTCTTACTTCATCCCATCTTGATAAATAAAAAACAAAATCATTATCGGAAATATTCTCCTTCCCTCTGAAAACAAAAAATTCAGTAGAGCCAAAACCAATTCCGTTTTTTAATCCTCTTACCTGACAAATTTTTCCGTTCTCCAAGCAAGGAGTTATTTTCGCAAATAATGTATCTCTATCTTGAAATCTTGCTCCGCTTGCAGGTTTGCGTTCAGCATTTGGAAAACAAAATTTATTTCCGTCCTGCAAATCTTTCATTTCAACATAAGAATATTCTTCCTTCCCATTCAAACTAATGGTGGGATTTATTATTACAAAATCCGAAAACTTATATTCTTTCCAATCAGTCATTATCTCAATAAATATTTAATGGGACTCCAACATTCAATTTTTTCTTCAAGCGGTAAATGTGTGTTTGCGGGGCTGGTGGAAGGCAGCGAGGGAACAGGTGTTAAACGCCCTTCGCTCATTTTATGCTTTACAAAATATTCTACCGGCTTTATTCCATTAAACAACAGATGCGTTATGTTCGGGTATTGCTTTATTATACTCTTTAAATCATTTGCTTTTTCATTTTTTATTTTATTATCGCTGCTGCCGTTCCTTTCGCATTGTGCAATAACATCCCATAGTGCAATTTTATGTTTTACCAGCAATTGCAGCCTTTTTTCGTAATCATTTGTAAAATTTTGTTTAAAAATCTCAAACATTATTTTCCAGAAATAATTTTGCGGATTTGCATAATACTGTTGTTTCGTGAGCGATTGCTCCGAAGGAAATGTTCCTAAAATAAGTATGCGGCTATTGCTGTCGGCAACAGGAGGCAAACCACGTTTTATATTTTCTTTCTCATTTATCATTCTTTTCCAATCATTCATTATCAGGTTTCTTTATCTAAAAGGGTTATATGATGATGCCAGCATAATTTGTGCAAGTGCTCCTTGCACAATTACAGTAGATTGATTTTTAGAATATTGCAATTGTGCAGCAGGTGGTTGCACAATTAAGAAATTTGAAAGTTTATTTTTCATTGTTTTCCATACGTTGTTTAGAAATTTCAATGGCTTTGTGAAGTTTTTCCTGTAATAATTTCTTAGTGGGCAGTTCGGTAAGGTATTCAGCTACTTTAATGCCTGCCTTATCCAATTGCAGTAATTCAATTTGTTCGTGGCTACCACCGGCGCAAAGCAATAAACCTATTGGCGTTTCTTCATCGTCCTGCATTTCATATTTTTCCAGCCATCGTAAGTAAAGTTCCATTTGCGATTTGTAGGCTGCTTTAAACTTTCCAAGTTTCAGGTCAATCGCCACCAATCGTTTTAGCTTGCGATGGTAAAATAACAAGTCTAATTTATCATCTTCTCCGTCAATCAGCATCCGCTTTTGCCTTTCCACAAAAGCAAAGCCCTGTCCAAGCTCCATGATGAATTTTTCTATATAATGCAAGATAGCATCTTCGAGATTTTTTTCGCTATATGTGTCCTTCAACCCAAGAAAATCGAGAAAATATGGATCTCTGAAAACTAAATCGGGAGTTAGCTTATTGTTTTCCCTTAGTCCGGTTAATTCTTGTTTTATAAGTTCATCGGGCTTTTTGCTGATGGCGGTACGTTCATATAGCATACCATCAATTTTTTGAGCTAATTGCCGTGTACTCCAGTTTTCTATTTTACACATCTCTGTATAAAACATACGTTTCAGCTCATCATCAATATAGATGAGGGCTTTAAAGTGAGACCAACTGAATTGTCTCCACAGTGCGGAGACAATTTTTTCATCGGGAAAAGTCTCTGCAAAGCGGAGACAATGTCTGAGATGCTTTTCACTCCAGCCTGAGCCATAACTTTCAGTCAATTGTCGTGTCAGCGATACGACAATTTGCTTTCCGTACTCTGCCCGCTGGTTTAATAGAATATCCTGGTTAATCCGTTGCCCGATTTTCCAATATAAAAGTGTAAGCGTGGAATTAACGGTTTGCGCTACAAACTGTCTGCTGCTTTCAATCAGTTTTTGTATATCTGCAAATAGCATTGGTTCGTTTATTTTCTTTTCAACCTTTGTCATAAAATAATTTTATTAAGGTTATCGGCTATACGCTGGTTCAATTCTGCTTCTTCTGCAATTTGCTTCTCTAATTCAGTTTTTAATGAAGTAAAGCGTTCAACAAAATTAAAATCATCTTCTTCATCTGGCAAGCCAACATATCGTCCAGGAGTAAGCACAAAATTCAGGTTTTTTATTTCTTCATAAGTAGCCGCTTTGCAAAAGCCAGGAATATCAGCATATTTGTGTGCTGAGCCTGTCGAAGCACGCCAGTTATGATACGTTTGCGCTACCTGCTGAATGTCTTCATCGGTAAACTCTTTGTTGCGGCGGTTTATCAAATGTCCGAGGTTACGTGCATCAATAAACAGCACTTCATTGTTTCTGTTGCGATATTTTCCATTTGATTTATTTCGGGTTGCAAACCATAAACAAGCGGGTATTCCGGTATTAAAAAACAGTTTTTCAGGCATGTTCACTATGCAATCAATCAGGTTTTCTTCTACCAATCGTTTACGGATTTCGCCTTCGCCTGATGAATTAGAAGAAAGAGAACCTTTGGCAAGCACAAAGCCTGCAATGCCTGTGGGCGCTAAATGATAAATGAAATGTTGTATCCATGCGTAATTGGCATTGCCTGCCGGAGGTACACCATATTTCCAGCGTCCATCGGTTTTCAACAAATCGCCGCTCCAGTCGCTGTCGTTAAAAGGAGGATTAGCAATAATAAAATCGGCTTTAAGGTCGGGATGTGCATCTTTCAAAAAACTGCCTTCATTATTCCATTTAATATTGCTGCCATCAATGCCACGAATAGCAAGGTTCATACGGCACAAACGATAAGTGGTCTGGTTGCTTTCCTGTCCATAAATAGAAACATCATCCACTTTCCCCTGATGCGCCTGTATAAACTTTTCGCTTTGCACAAACATACCACCGGAGCCACAACATGGATCAAAAATTCTTCCTGTGTATGGTTCTATGATCTCAACCAATAATTTTACAATGCTTGCCGGAGTATAGAACTGTCCGCCTTTTTTGCCTTCGGCTAATGCAAATTGTCCGAGAAAATATTCATACACTCTACCCAAAACATCTTTGCTGCGGCTGGCTTCATCG
>JBBAAT010000218.1:0-4850 GCA_041658145.1 Bacteroidales bacterium
TCTAATAGACATTATAAATTCTCACTATTGTAAAATTTTATTCATCAAGTTTCAGCACGGCAAGAAAAGCAGATTGTGGTATTTCCACATTACCAACCTGCCTCATACGTTTTTTTCCTTTTTTTTGTTTTTCGAGTAACTTGCGTTTACGGGTAATGTCGCCGCCGTAACATTTTGAAGTTACATCTTTGCGATACGCTTTTACCGTTTCACGGGCGATGATCTTTGTCCCTATACTTGCCTGTATTGCAATATCAAATTGCTGGCGGGGTATTAGTTGCCTGAGTTTTTCACAAATTTTCCTTCCGAACTGCTGAGAATTTTCCCTGTGAATCAACGCAGATAAAGCATCAACGGGATCCCCATTCAGAAGAATATCGAGTTTTACAAGATTTGCCTCACGGTATTCAATAGGATGATAATCGAAGGAAGCATACCCGCGCGAGATGGTTTTTAAGCGGTCGTAAAAGTCGAATACAATTTCGGCAAGCGGCATTTCAAAAGTGATTTCAACACGGTCGGTAGTAAGATAAACCTGATTTTTTAATATCCCTCTTTTATCAATACAAAGGCCAATAACAGGCCCGATATATTCTGATTTTGTAATGATCTGTGCGCTGATATAAGGTTCTTCTATTCTTTCCACAAAAGTATCATCGGGCATATCGGAAGGGTTGTTCACTACTATCATTTTGCCTTTGGTTGTGAACGTGTGATAGGAAACATTAGGTACGGTATTGATAACCGTCATGTCGAATTCACGTTCAAGCCGTTCCTGCACAATTTCCATGTGGAGCATGCCAAGGAATCCGCAACGAAAACCAAATCCAAGAGCAGCTGATGATTCAGGCTCGAAAGTAAGCGAGGCATCATTCAGATGAAGTTTTTCCATGGCAGTCCTTAACTCTTCGTATTCTTCTGTTTCGACGGGATAGATACCAGCAAAGACCATGGGTTTCACATCTTCAAATCCTTTTACTATTTCGGTACATGGATTTTCTACATGTGTAATGGTATCGCCAACTTTTACATCGCGCGCCTCTTTAATACCGGAGATAATATAACCCACGTCGCCTGTATAAATGGTATTGTGTGGTTCTTTTTCAAGTTTCAGGATACCAACTTCATCGGCATTATATTCCTGGTTTGTATTTACAAATTTAACTTTATCGCCTTTGCTGATTTTTCCGTTAAATATACGGAAATAAGCAATAATTCCACGGTAGGAATTGAATACAGAATCAAAAATCAAAGCCTGCAATGGGGCGTCCTGATTTCCTCCCGGCGAAGGAATCCTGTTAACAATAGCTTCAAGAATATCATACACACCAAAACCTGTTTTACCACTGGCAAGGATAATATCTTCCCTGTTGCATCCTGTCAGGTCAACAATCTGGTCTTTCACTTCTTCCGGCATTGCACTCGGAAGATCCATTTTGTTAAGTACAGGAATTATTGTCAGGTTATGGTCGAGAGCAAGATAAAGATTGGAGATGGTTTGTGCTTCAATGCCCTGAGCAGCATCTACAACCAACAGAGCCCCTTCGCATGCAGCAATTGAGCGGGATACCTCGTACGAAAAATCGACATGGCCCGGAGTGTCGATCAGATTTAAAATATATTTTTTATTATTGTGAGTATAATTCATCTGGATAGCATGGCTTTTAATCGTAATGCCACGCTCCCGCTCAAGATCCATATCGTCGAGCAACTGGTTCTGCAATTCACGTTGTGAAACCGTATCGGTATATTCCAACAAGCGGTCAGCCAGTGTGCTTTTCCCGTGATCAATATGTGCAATTATGCAAAAGTTCCTGATATTTTCCATTGAGTGCAAAAATACAATATAAATCGAATTTTAGGAAATCTCTATAAACCTAATTTTGACACCTTGAAAAGCAAAAAAGTTTGAGGCAGACAAAGTTTTGTAAACCGCAGTGTACGCATAGTACATGAGGATTTACAAAACGAAGTCGAACGAAGAAATTTAAAGTTTTACGAGGTGTCCTTTAATAAGCTTTTCAAGCAACCTTTGGTATAAGTTTTCGTCTTTGACATATAAAAAAATAGGATTTCAAAATATTTCTTCTTGTATATATGATAAATTTTTTATTATTTTGTCTTAAATAAAAAGAAGTTTACACCTCATGTATATATTTAACTTATTTTGGGAATTTAGGTTTAATACTTCATGCTAAATTCAGTTATGCCGCATAGAAAACATTAATAATATTTTCGCAAACCTCCGATATAAGCGGAGCAGGCTGTTTTCTATCGGTATAAATTCATTGGATATATTAAAAAAACACTATCATCCTATATGAAAAAAATCGCGATACTCTTCTTGATATTTCTGCTCTGCAGCTTTTACACCAGAGCATCACACATTGCTGGTGCTGACCTCACATACAAGTGGATTGGCGGAAATAGCTGGGAAATAACGTTCACATTTTATCGCGACTGTAGTGGAATTGATGCCGACGTCCAAACTCTTATCCATTTTAAATCGCTAAGTTGCGGACAGGACTTCACTGCATCCTTGCCAAGAATTCCAGGCACGGGACAAGAGATCACACCTGCCTGTCCTACACAACCAACAACTTGTACCAGTGGAACACTTTATGGCATTCAGGAATATGTGTACAAAGGGACGGTTACATTACAACCCTGTAATGACTGGGTGATGTTTTACTGCACCTGTTGCCGCAATCCGCCTATTCAAACAATCCCATCTCCAGATTTAACAGGGATGTTTATTATGGCAACCTTAAATAATACTGCTGCGGCTACGCAAAGTGGAAATCCAAACAGTTCCCCGACCTTTTCCAACAAACCAAATACTATTATTTGCGTAAACCAACAGTATTGTTACAATCACGGAGCGTTGGATATTGATGGTGACTCGCTTGTTTATTCTTTGATCGCTCCTTATGACGAAGGACCTTCGCCATATTCATCCATAGCCAGTTGTATCGGTAATGGAGGTGTTTCAGTTAATTATATTGCTCCATGGTCAGCCACTCAACCTCTTACTTCAAACCCACCTGTGAGTTTAGACCCTGTTACAGGTGATATATGTATGCTGCCTACTATACAACTTGTAACTGTAATGGCTGTTCTTGTTAAAGAATACAGAAATGGAGTACTCATTGGTTCTGTACTTAGAGATATGCAGGTAAGCGTAATTGCCTGTACCAATATTTTGCCTACATTGCCTGGCATTGATACTGCAGCAACTGCTTATGATCCTACCGATACCATTTATACCTGGCAGATGTGCTTAGGGGAATCGTTGAATTTCGACATTTACGCCCACGACCAAAATTCCGGACAGAACCTTACAATGACATGGAATAACGGTATTCCTGCTGCTTCATGGAATGTAACAGGCAATGTAACGCCAAATGCTGTAGGGCATTTTAGCTGGACACCAGTTTTCGCGGATGTAAGTAATGTTCCTTACTGCTTTACAGTTCAGGTTAGCGATAATGCGTGTCCATATTATGGATCACAGACATTTTCATATTGTATTACCGTAAAAGGATTATATGCGGATATAGGCAACGATACTTTGTTATGTAAAGGGGAGACATACACTATACATGCTCATGCTGATTCTACTGTTGTAAACTGGCATTGGAATGTTAACGGAACACCTGTAACACCAACAAACGATTCTACTTTCACATTTAACTCGGCTAATTACGCTTCTGGCAATTATACCGTGACTTTGGTGGTAGATGACGGTTCATCACTTATATGCCCGGGAGCAGATCACATTCACATTACCGTTGTTCAAACTCCTGATCCGCATCTTGGAAACGACACTATTTTATGTACGGGCCAAAGTCTTACGCTTGATGCCGGGACTGGCCAGCAGTACCTTTGGAGTCCGTTGATGCAAACAACTCAAACCATTAATGTTTTATCAGCAGGGCAATATATTGTTACGGTTGACGGAGGAAATAACACAAGATGTAAAGACAGCGATACGATAAATGTGGATATGAAACCCTTGCCATACGTTGACCTTGGTCCAGACACATGCGTAACTACAGGAATCATACTGGATGCCGGCAGTACAGGGCTAAATTATGTCTATTTGTGGAGCCCAACCGGAGCCATAACCCAAACTATCTCTGCAAATATTACAGGAAATTATTCTGTTACTGTTACTTCCTGGCCAAACTCTCCTTGTTTCGATATAGATAATATTCAGGTTACCGTGATACCGGATCCGATATTTGACTTGGGACCTGATACAACTATATGCGCTCACCAAACAGCTACACTTACAGGTCCGACAAATGCACCTTATACATACCTCTGGTTACCCGAAGGATTTACAACCTCATCCATTACCACCAATTCACCCGGGCCTCACATATTGCAAGTTACAGGTTGTAAAACCATATCTGATACGATTGACATTACTGTTCTTCTTTGTGAACTAACGGTACCTAATGTTATCACTCCAAATGGTGATGGCGCTAATGACGCATTTGCTGTTAAAAACCTTGAATATTATCCAAACAGCAAGATTACAATTTTCAACCGATGGGGAAATAAGGTTTACGAAACCTCCAATTACCAAAACAATTGGGGCGGAGATAAACACGGTGATGGTGTTTATTACTACATATTAATCGTAAATAACAACACTCCCGAAGGTATCGAATATCATGGAACGATTACAGTGATAGGAAGTGATGATTAATCATTCGTTTAAATTAAAAAAGGGAAAGCATTGCTTTCCCTTTTTTAATTTAATCTTGTTTTCGATTACTTTTTCCTTATGCCATACAATTCCAGCAATTTTGCCACATATTTCCCGATAATGTCAAATTCAA
>JBBAAT010000219.1:0-4846 GCA_041658145.1 Bacteroidales bacterium
ATTCTAATAATGTAGTAAAAGGAAGAATATCGAATCTTGGAGAATGGACTTGGGGTGATACATCTACAGCAGTGGCTGGGGATATGACCTCAACTGTTGCGAATGCTTTATTTCCATGGGCTCTCAATGGCTATACAAGTATTTCAGCTAATGCTGGTGCTGTTTATGGGTATGCTAATGGAACAGGAGCCAGTGCTATCTATTGTGTACAGGGAGAATATGACGGAGATCAAGCATCAGGAGCCGCAGTCAGAGGTATAGCAAAATATGCACCAGCGATAGGGGTTCATGGCCAGGAAGTAACCCATACAGGCTGGGCAGGATATTTTGATGGGGATGTTTATGTAAATGGAAGTTTAGGGATATCTGATTCAATAATCAAGAAAAACATAAAAAAATTAAATAGTTCTCTGGACAAATTAATGTCTATTTCCGGATATGAATACGATTTCAACACGGAAAAATATGAAAATTATTCTTTAAATCCCAGACATCAATATGGGGTGATTGCACAGGAAGTCGAGAAAGTATTTCCAGAATTAGTTGTTGAAAAAACAATAAATTCTACAAATTCATCAAGAGCAAGTATTGGTAACCATGAAAGCATGAAAATAAAGACTGTAAATTATAATGGATTAATACCGATCACCATAGAAGCAATAAAAGAACAGCAAAAGCTAATCGATATACTTTATGCAAAAAATATAGAGCAGCAAAAAATGATTGACAGTTTGCAGTCGGCTATAAAACAACAAAAAACAATAATTGATCAGGGACAAGCCGAAAATGACAACCAGAATACAGCAATATCAGGCATAAAAGCTGAGAACGACACTCTTAAAACCAAATTATTGCAAATGCAACAGCAGTTGGATAACATCCTGCAAATACTGAAGAAATAATTTTTTCAGCAGCGGGTGCTTTTCTTTTTTCCCCATTTGAAAGGTTTTAAGGTTTTTTATCTGATCAATTGTAATTACTTTTGCTGCATGCGCAATAAGGAAAACATCAGTCGCACCGAATTATCAGATCTTGGCGAATTCGGTTTGATAAGGCGCCTTACTGACGGGCTTGAAATAAATAAAGCCACAACACTAAAAGGTATTGGCGATGATGCTGCTGTGATCAGCAGTGAAGGCGGAGAAATACTTGTTTCTACAGACCTCTTTATAGAAGGTGTTCATTTCAACCTTTCATATACTCCGCTAAAACACTTGGGATACAAAGCAGCAGTGGTAAATTTCAGTGATATAGCGGCTATGAATGGAGTGCCTGAACAAATAACGGTTAGCATTGCCATATCAAATCGTTTTTCGCTTGAAGCCATTGAAGAATTATATGATGGAATTAAGCTGGCTTGCAGGAAGTACAATGTGGACATGGTAGGCGGGGATACATCATCGAGTGTTTCCGGATTATTTATTTCTGTAACCGTTATAGGACGTGCAAATAAAGAAGATATCACATACAGGAATGGGGCGAATATAAACGATCTTTTGTTTGTTTCCGGTGATCTGGGCGCTGCATATATGGGACTGTTGCTGCTGGAACGTGAAAACCATGCGTTCCTGGCAAGTCATGGTATTCAACCAAAACTGACTGGGCATGATTATATTTTGGAACGTCAGTTGAAACCGGAAGCAAGGACAAATATAGCTAAGCTTCTGAAAAATATTGGGGTAAAACCCACAGCCATGATTGACATTTCGGATGGACTTGCTTCGGAAATTCTGCATATTTGCGATGCCTCAAAAAAAGGTTGCACAATCTATGAAGATAAGCTCCCTATTGATGCTGCCACTGTGTCGATGGCCGAAGAGTTTAATATTGATCCTACTATTGCTGCCTTAAGCGGAGGCGAAGATTATGAGTTACTATTCACGATTGGTCAGAATGATTATGAGAAAGTGAAAGAAATCAAAGAGATCACAGTTATAGGACATATAACGGAAGCACATGCCGGCGCTAATCTTATTAGCAGAAGCGGAACCCCGGTACCATTGACTGCTCAGGGGTGGGATGCTTTTCTGCGCAATAAATAGTGCTTCTGTAATGTTAACACAAAACGTCATTGCGAGGAGGTACGACGAAGCAATCTATTGACACACAATGATTAGATTGCTTCACTATGTTCGCAATGACGACAATACGGACAGACACTAAGTACGCTAAACTTTAGGCGCTGATTCGTTACGAATTATTTAATTTTTAAAAAATGCAGTTTATACAGTTATTCATATTAATTACGGCAGTCAAATCATTTACATTCAGTATTGCATTTGGTTTTATTGCTATGGCTTTTCTGCTATTGTGTTCTGCAGTTTTTTCGGGGTCGGAAATTGCATTTTTCTCTCTAAGCCCGGCTCAATTGAATGAAATAAAAAGCATGAATAACAAAGCCGGTAAAACGATAATACGGCTGCTCGAAAAACCTAAAAGACTTCTTGCCACCATACTTATTGCAAATAATTTTGTAAATATAGCTATCGTGATAATATCTACATTTATCATGTTGCAATTGTTTGATTTTACCGGGAATCTTGTGTCCGGGTTTGTGATACAGGTGGCGCTTGTTACTTTTCTGATTCTTCTGGTAGGCGAGATCATGCCAAAGATATATACCACCCATAATGCGGTGAAGTTTGCATTGTTCATTGCACAACCCATGGTATTTCTTATAAAGGCTTTTTACCCGCTCAGTTCGTTATTGATCAAGTCCACATCGCTTATTGATAAAAGGATTTCGCGTAAAGGACGGAATCTCTCCATCAATGAATTATCGAATGCGTTGGAAATAACCACCGGCAAAGACAGTATGGAAGATGATCGGAAAATACTCAAAGGCATTGTGAAATTCGGCGACATTGATGTGAAAGAAATCATGAAATCGAGAGTAGATGTAACCGCTGTGGATATTGAAACTGATTTCAGCCAGCTGATAAAAATTATCCAGGAATCGGGATATTCGAGAATACCTGTATATAAAGAAAATTTTGATAATATTGCCGGGGTGCTTTATATAAAAGATCTCCTCCCATACTTAGACCAAAAATCGGATTTCAGATGGCAAACGCTTATAAGGCTTCCTTTTTTTGTTCCTGAAAGCAAAAAAATAAACGATCTTCTTGAAGAATTTCGCGAAAAGAAAATTCATCTGGCCGTTGTGGTTGATGAATATGGCGGCACATCCGGTATCCTGACATTGGAAGACATCATGGAAGAGATCGTTGGCGAGATCAATGATGAGTTTGATACGGAAGACATAGTGTATTCAAAACTCGATGAAAATAATTATGTGTTCGAAGGGAAAACACTGTTAAACGATTTTTATAAGATCACAAACCTTGATCCGAATTTCTTTGATCCTGTGAAAGGGGATTCAGACACATTAGCCGGATTGATACTTGAACTGGAGGGAAAAATTCCAGAGAAGAACGATCGTATTGTTTATCGGAATTTTGTTTTTACCATCGAAGCAGCGGACAAACGCAGCATAAAAAGAATCAAAGTCGCCATACATGGAAAACCCGAAAAGAAGCCCGATGAAGAAGTATAAAATTTTCCTGTTCCTTTTGCTGCCTGTTTTTTTGCTGTATTTTGCATCATGCGGTAGCAGCGGGGATTACGTGCCTAAACCAAAGGGATATTTCAGAATAGACCTGCCGAAAAAGCAGTACACTTTGTTCGACTCGGCATGTCCTTATACTTTTGAGTATCCTGTTTATGCCAAAATAGTTCCCGATACCGGAGCAAAGGCAGAACCCTACTGGATAAACATGGATTTTCCCGGCTTTAAGGGAAGAGTGAACATCAGTTATAAATTTGTAAAAAATAATTTTGCCAAATACGCTGAGGATGCCTATACTCTGGCGATGAAACATATGCCAAAAGCAAATAATATTGACAACGAACGTATCGATATTAAAGAACACAATGTGCACGGAATGATATACACTATTGAAGGAACCGGCGCTGCATCCACTTACCAATTTTTTGTAACAGACAGCGTGACGAATTTTGTGAGAGGCGCTTTGTATTTTAATGTTCCGCCAAATAATGATTCTCTCGCTCCTGTAATTGATTTCATCAAAGAGGATATATGGCATTTTATCAAAACATTAAGGTGGAAGAAGGCTTGAAACATAACTTTTATTTATGATGACAAAACAAATTGTATTAAGTTTATTTATTGTTCTGGCATTCGGAATTCTTGCATATTCCTTTTCGAAGATTTTTGCATTTTTCCGGCTTACAAAAGCCCATCGTGTGGGTAATTACCGGCTACGGTTAATAATAATGCTTAAGATAGCTATCGGGCAGACCAAGATATTTCGCAGACCTGTGTTGGGTTTGCTTCATGCGTTGGTTTTCTGGGGGTTTTGCATTATATTGTTTGGATCTTTAGAAATGATGATCGACGGGGTTTCCGGAATGGAGAAATCCTTTTCTTTTTTAGGCGGATTCTATACTGTCATCATGGCTGGCGGTGATGTGTTTGCTTTACTTGTGCTGATATCCGTGTTGGTGTTTTTGTTTCGCAGAATTTTCTTAAATGTGAAAAGATTTTCGGGTATTGAGATGAAACATAATTCTCATGTGGATGCAAACATAGCGCTTACATTGATCTTGCTATTGATGATTTCACTGTTGGGAATGAATACATTTTATCTGACATCAGCAGGTAGCGATGTACGGGGATTTTATCCCGTCAGCAAACTAATTGCCGGATGGATAGGACAAGGCGAAGAAGATTTTTTAATTTATGAATGTTTCTGGTGGATGCATATACTTCTGATCTTCCTTTTTATGAACATTTTGCCTTATTCCAAACATTTCCATGTGTTCA
>JBBAAT010000220.1:0-4842 GCA_041658145.1 Bacteroidales bacterium
CAGGGCTAAAAAATATTATGAAGCATTAATAGTTATTTATTTAAACGATTCAGCGAAATATGCAAAAGATATTTCAACAGCGTATGATTACATGAGGTATTATTACTTCAAGCAATATAACTTGAATAAGAAGTGCGAAGACGCGAAGAGTTCCATTTTATATTGCGATAAGATGCTTGCTATTGATCCCAAAGATGAGAAATCATTAACCATTAAAAAATCATTAGCAGGTAAATGCCCGTAAAGAATTTTTATTAACCGGCAAAAGAAAAATTGTTTTTTAAAAAAATTATATATATTTGCGATTCTAATAATAGAAAAATAAGCTAAAAAATAAATTACTAATCAATAAATTAAATATTATGGCAAAGAATAATAAAAGTGGTCAATCATTGAAAGATGCCTTGCAATCTGTTTTTGCAATGAGCGCAATTCTGTTAGCAATTGTTGTTTCTATCTTGGTTTTCCTTATTGTGATGGGAAATCCTGCTAACTTTGAAGGTAATAACCCTGCAGGTCATCCACTGCCTGGCAACTACCTCGGTATGATTTATAAAGGGGGAGTTATTGTTCCTTTACTTATGACATGTATTGTTGTTTTACTAACCTTCACCATTGAAAGATTAATTACTGTTGAACTCGCTAAAGGAGGACCCGTAGGCTATACGATGCTGAGATTATTCTTAAGGGTGATTACATTCGGGCTATCTTCCATTGTGATGCGCAAATATAACGCAGGTACCTTCCTTAGAAATGTTCAAAGCCTTCTTGCTGCGGATAAAATAGAAGAAGCCATTGTAGAATGCGACATACAGAAAGGATCCATTGCAAATGTTGCAAAAGCTGCATTATTAAGATACAGAGAACTTCAGAACGATACCAAGCTGGAAAAAGAACAGAAAGTTCTTGCAATGCAGAAAGAATTCGACGAAGCAGCAGCCCTGGAATTACCTATGCTTTCAAAGAATCTTATAATCCTTTCGACCATCGCTTCAATCTCTGTTCTCATAGGTCTTATTGGTACTGTGCTTGGTATGATCAGAGCTTTCGGCGCTCTTGCTCAGGCAGGCGCACCTGATGCTCTTGCACTTGCAACAGGTATATCAGAAGCCCTTATCAATACTGCATTTGGTATCATCGGTTCTACTTTTGCAATTATTTTCTATAACTATTTTTCATCAGTAATTGATGGGATGACTTTCAAAATTGATGAAGCAGGATTTAGTATCGTTCAAACTTTTGCAGCTAATACAAAATAATATGCCAAAAATAAAGCTACCGACCAAATCGCCAAACATAGACATGACACCTATGGTGGATTTGTTTGCGCTGCTGTTAACCTTCTTCATGCTTACAACATCTTTCAGGCCGCAGGAAGCCGCACAGATTGATTCGCCAAATTCCATCTCCGAAAAACAATCACCCGACAAAAGTATTATTACCGTTGCTATTACAAAAGATGATAAAATATTTTTTGATATGAATAAAAACGGGAAAACTTTTGATAAAAACGGAAATGAAGTTGCCGATACTTCTTCTCATTTCAGGAAAAAATTACTTGAAAAGATTGGCGAAAGATACAAGATTGCTTTTACCGATGAAGAAAAGGATAAGTTTGATAAAGGTTCATCTTTCGGAATGCCGATTGCCGACATGAAACGATGGTTAAACAGCGATAACCCAAAGGAAAAAGAAAAACTGCAGTCAGGAATCCCTGTCGATTCCACCGACAACCAGCTTGGATTATGGATACGATTTGCACGTTTGACAAACCCTAATGCCGAAGTTGTTATAAAAGGAGATGGGGAAGCAAATTATAAAACGGTTAAAAAGATTATTGACGTTATGCAGGAAAACAAAGTGAACAAATTTAACCTGATTACCAATCTTCAGAAAGAAGAAGCGAAACTTGAAGAAGAATAATAATTCAGAATTCAGAATTAGGAATTCAGAATGACTATTGACCAATGACTAAATGACAATGATCCGATAGCTATCGGATGACTCCGCAGGCTAATGACTGCTAATAACTTACGACTTATAACTAATAACTAATAATTATGAGTGAAATAATTCAGGAAGAAAAAAAGGAAAAAGGCGGAAAACGGAAACAAAAAAAGCTTTCTACCCACATTGACATGACGCCGATGGTAGACCTGATGTGTTTGCTTATCACCTTCTTCATGCTTACAACAGCTTTCAGCAAACCCAAAGTAATGGAGATCACCATGCCTGAAAAAGACGATACTCAGAAGAAAGAAGATCAGACAAAAGTTCAGGCAGACAGAACGATCACTATTCTGATGACAGGTGATGATAAAATCTATTGGTATCAGGGTTTAGCTGATCCTAAAAAACCTCCTCTGCCGCAACTTGTTAAAACCAATTATGGTAAAGATGGTATCCGTAAAATGTTGCTCCACAGAAATAAAATTGTTTTTAAACAGATTGAAGAGTTGAAAACAAAAGTAATAAAAGGAGAACTTGTGATGGCAGACAGCACATTGAACAAGAGAATCAAAGAAATAAAAAAATCTGACAAAAAAGCCCCGATTGTTCTTATTAAAGCTAATGACAAAGCAAAGTATAAGAATATTGTGGACATTATTGATGAAATGGCTATTTGTAATGTAGCCAGTTATGCCGTTGTTGATATTAACGATGTTGAACTGGAAATGCTGAAAACTGCACCAAAATAAAACAATGAATAGCTCACCACAAAGGTGAAGCGGGAAATAAGTTATATGCAACCAATAGAAACGACATGAGATTAACTTTACTAGACAAAATAACAATTAAAAGTGCGGAGTCAGCACTATAATCACTGACGATAATAAAATGAAAACAGCTATCAGAACTTCCATCATCATTGTTTTATTTCAGCTATATTGTTTTGATTCATTCTCACAAATACGGACACTCTGCATTAAAGGAGCAGTAGTATATGTTGACGATATGCAAAATGTTTTAAGCGGAAGTGTGGCGGTAGGCGATTCCGTCAATGGAAAAATAAAATACGACTTAAGTATTACCGATAATAATTCTTTGACTCAAGTCGGGGATTATTATAACACTCTTGCACCGGCTGGCATCCAGGTAAACATCAACAGTCGTATTTTCCAGACAGACAGCAACAATGTTAATTTCCTTTTAGAAACGGTAAACAACTATAATAATAATGACAACATTGTTTTTCGTAGTTACAATAATATTTTTACTCCAGATGTTCCTGCATTAAATTTTGAAACGCATATTGCATGGCAATTAAATGACACCAATCAGACAGCATTATCAAGTACAAATATTCCGACTTTCATTAATCTGAACTCATGGCAACAACCATTTGCTTTGACAATTGAAGGTTCAAATATGGATGGTGATACTAATATATTCATAAGGGCTTTAGTCACAAATGTAGACACTTGCGAAAATTTGACTTCTATTGAAAATTTGTTTCATGAAAAAAACATGGTGGTGGTTTATCCTAATCCGTTGAATTCTTCTGCTACAATTCAATTTAATTCTGTAATAAATAATGCAGAGTTAAACATCTATAATCTGTATGGGCAAAAAGTAATAACAATAAATCATATTTCGGGAGACAGAATAAAAATATACAGAGACCATTTGCAAAGTGGAGTTTACTTTATTCACTTGACACAAGACAGCAAAACAATAGTGACAGACAAATTAATAATCACCGACTGATAACACGACTCTGTACAGATGACAAAAAAGCACTGGCACTGTGAAACTTGACAGTTGTTCAATAAAAAAGACGTACTATGGCAGAAAAAATAAAAATAGATATTGACGAAATTGTATTTGAAAAAAGAAACAAAGATTACGGAGCGTATTTTCTAAGGAAAGCCTATAATAAATATGTAACCCGTGCTCTTTCAATTTCTGTTTTAGCGCTTTTACTTGCTACTATCATCCCATTTTTAATTTTTAAACAGGCTCGTTCAGTTAATGTAGATAAAAATGTAGGGGCAGAATTTGCAAATATGGATGTTCCAAAAGACGAGGAAGCGCCACCACCGCCGCCACCACCACCACCTGCCGAAATAGAGCAAAAAGTAAAATTTACCGCCCCTGTAGTTACCACCGACACCACGGAAGAAACAGCAATGCTGAACCAGGATGATCTCAACCAGCAATCGACTAACATTACACCCATAACAGAAGATGAAATCGTAGTGGATGAAAACCAGAACCAGGTTATAGAGCAGCTACCTCCGCCTCTTACAATTGTTGAATTGATGCCAGTGTTTGATGGCGGAGAAGAAGCTATGTATAAATGGCTTGGAGATAATATCAAATATCCGCAGCTTGCAAAAGAAACGGGGATAACAGGGACTGTTATTGTTACTTTTGTTATCGAAAGAGATGGAAGTATTTCAGGTGTTCAGTTACTAAAAGGTATTGGCGGGGGCTGCGATGAAGAAGCTATGAGAGTGGTAAAAGCAATGCCAAAATGGAAAATTGGTAAGCAAAATGGTATTCCTGTTCGCGTACAATTCAATTTACCTATCAGGTTCACGCTCGAATAATCTCATTATTTAAAAGCCCCAAGCCCCAAGATTTAAAAGCCCCAAGTCCCAAGCCCCCTTTGAATTTGGGGCTTGAAATTTGGAATTTGGGACTTGAAAATTTACCTTATTTTTTTAACTTCCTCATCAATTCTGTTGCATAAACAAAATCATTGATTTCTTTGTTATCAGTATTCAATATTTCCTGGTTGTTGCCTTTCCACCACAACTGTCCATTGTAAATAAAGGCTATTCTATCTCCTATTTCAATTACAGAATTCATATCGTGAGTATTGATTACCGTGGTAAT
>JBBAAT010000221.1:0-4829 GCA_041658145.1 Bacteroidales bacterium
TATTTTTTTAAATGGAGAAAGGACGGAAATTTCAATAGTAATTTTATTAAGCTCATCAGTTTTTACTTTATTAAAACGATAATCTTCGGTGGAAGAAGAAATTGCCATGTCCTGCACCACTTGGTACAAAGGCTTATCCGGCATGAATCTGCCAATGCACCCGCGAAGCTCCCCGTTTTCTTTAAGTGTTACAAAAACGCCGCAATTTTGTTTAATGGTTTCAGAAAACCCGGAAACGTCAATATTTGGTTTCTTTCCATCTTTAATATATGTATTCAGCGTGTTGCGGGCTATTTTCAACAAATCGGATTTATCTTTTTCAGTAAGAGAAAATTCAACTTCATCATCACCTGATTTTGTTTTTCCATCGGTGCAAAATGCCAGCGACCAGTAACCGACAACCGAAGAACTGTCTTTTGAAACATCGCCGGAATTTTTGTAAAGTATGGGTTTAACCGTAACGCCTTTGATATTTTCAGTCATATAAAGAAATGAAACAACAGCATTAAAACCACAGAGGCTGGTTTCCAATGCAGGAATTTTTTTATCGAAATTGGAATTTATAACTTTTATCAGCGCCATTGCCGAGTTCTTGCATATCGCATCAGCCGTAGCTTTATCATTTGCCACAGCATCGGAATATTTTGGATAGTGCGAAAAATCCGAGCTGATAACAAACAAATTCTTTTCGTTCAGGTAAGGCTTCAAGCCTGCTGCTATCTTCTTGCATAGTGTAAGATCGCCCGTACCTATCAGTATCGGGATAATTTTAAATTTTTTCTTCAAATGATATTGAAGAAAAGGCAACTGCACTTCAATACAGTGGTCAGGATTATGATAATCCGCATTGCACTGAAACACCTTATCACTCTTAACAATTTTGTTTGCAACAGCAGTATCCACTTCCACGGTTCCAAGTGGTGTAATAAAATTTCCTTTATTATAAACAGAAGCCCCATCAAATAAAAATTTATGGCTGGCTCCAATCACAAAAATATTATCGTATTCCTTTCCCGGATCAATCTGGTTAAAGGATGAGGCGGCAACAACTCCGGAATAAATATAACCGGCATGCGGTGAAATAATGGCAAAAACATTATTGACCGATTTTGGCGAAGCTTCGGCAAACATATTCTTCAGCATGGAAGTGAGTTTCGCTGAATCTGCAGGGTAAAATTGTCCTGCCACTGCGGGATAGCGATCTGCAGAAGCCGGTTTGCCATGTTGATCCTGCGAATGGCAACCGTTTGAAAATAAAATCAGGTTAAACATAATGAGTGGTATTATTGTACTTTTTAACATATTTATTATATGTAATTTTGCAGTTTGAAATTCACACACAAAAGTACTAAAAAAATTGTAGCTACTCAACAACAAAAATAAATCGCCACAGATTCACAGATTAATACTATGAAATTTTCTGAAGATAAATATCCATTACAAAAAGAAAGCTATCAAATTATTGGGATATGTATGGAAGTTCACCGCATTTTAGGAAAGGGTCTTTTGGAAATAGTTTATAAAGATGCCATTGAATATGAATTTAAAAAGAAATAGTTGATGAACATTGCGGTTGGGTGATAAATTATCTGTCAATATCTAAATGTCCGTTGGGATTAATAGTAAATTTTGGCGAAAACTCTTTAATCACAAAAAGATTAATTTTATAATCTGTGAATCTGTGGCAATTTTATTTTAATTCAGAACGGCTAAGCAATTACAATTTATGCAGATAAAAAAAGAAACAGGTTTATTTTACGCAGTCATTGCGCTGGGTGTTTCATCAGTAATCACCCAAATCATCTACCTGCGTGAATTTCTAAATGTTTTCTCAGGGAACGAACTTATTTTCGGGATCATTCTTGCCAGCTGGATGGTGCTTACAGCTTCGGGGGCATATATTGGCAAGTATTCTGTAAAAATCAACAGAAAAGAAAGGTATCTTGTCATATTGCAAATATTATCGGCAATATTTCCTCTGTTAACTGTATTCCTGCTCCGTTGGCTTAGAAATATTATTTTTCCTGTCGGAAGCATGCTCAGTATACCCGATGGGATATTTATCTCTCTTACATTTCTTGCGCCTTATTGCCTTATATCCGGTTTTCTTTTCACCTTTTTCAGCATTGCACTTTCAGAAAAACTCAACAGCAACCAGATAAGCAGGGTTTACTATTTTGACACGCTGGGAAGTATCATCGGAGGCGCCATATTTAGCTTTATTCTGGTATTTCTTCTTAACAGTCTGCAAAGCTTATACATCCTCCTTTTTGTAAACCTTTCCGCGGGTCTGGTAATATCTTTGACCAACCACAGCAGGAAAGCCGTTGCTCTGCTTATCACGCTGATTGCAGGATTTCTGGTTCTTACACTTAGCTATGACTTGGAGAAATACACCAAAGAAAAACAGTTCCGCGGGCAAGAGCTTATTTATAATAAAGATACACCTTATGGAAATTTAGTGGTAACGAAGAGCAATGGACAACTTAATTTTTTTGAGAATAACATGCTTCTTTTTTCAACCGAAAATGTAATAGATAACGAAGAGGCTGTTCATTATGCTATGCTCCAACATCCTGATCCGAAAAAAGTACTCCTTATTTCGGGTGGCGTGAATGGACTGGCAAAAGAAATCATTAAATATCCCATCGATAACATTGACTACCTTGAAATAAATCCAATACTTGTGGAACTTGGTAAAAAGTACACTAAGAATCTTGATATTCCTAAATTACAGATCAAAAACGAAGATGCTCGTTTTTTTATTAAGCGAACTCATGAAAAATATGATGTCGTTATCATTGCACTTCCCGAGCCTACTACGGCTCAACTTAACAGATTTTATACACTTGAATTTTTTACAGAACTAAAAAAGAATCTGAACAAAAATGGCATCATCTCTTTTGGGCTTTTATCTACTGCCGATTATATTAGCCCTGAAGCAAAAAACATCAATTCTGTTATGTACAACACGCTGAATAAGGTTTTTAACAATATTCTCATTATACCGGGGAATAAAAATTTCTTCATTGCTTCCGATGCTCCACTTTCCGCAGAAATCACAAAACTAGTTGCAGAGCGAAGGATTGACAACATTTATGTAAATTCATATTACCTTGACGACAATATTATTCATGACCGTATGCAATATGTGATGAAAAATATCTACAGGACTTCTGATATCAACCATGATTTTCATCCTGTAATTTATTTCCACCAGATGAAATATTGGATGAGTCATTTCAAAACAAATTATTATTTTCTCTTTGCCATATTCGGCATTTTACTCCTCATTTTTCTGATAAGAATGAACCCGGTTAACCTCTGTCTTTTCAGCGGAGGGTTTGCTGCATCATCGATTGAAGTGATATTGCTTATTACCTTTCAGATCATTTATGGTTATGTATACCAAATGATCGGTGTTATTATCATGCTATTTATGGCAGGGCTGGCATTGGGTTCTTTATATATCAACAAGAAAACAAAAACATATTCGGTTTATAAATATCTTAAAATACAAGCAGGAATTGTAATTTATTGCATTATTCTTCCTTTTATTCTTTATCTGTTAAATATTGTGAGTAAAAACCCATTTCTGATTAAAGGAACTTTTCTGTTATTAATTCTGGTTATTGGGATACTCACAGGGATGGCATATTCCCTGTCATCAAAAATTATTAAAAAAAATATTTCCTCCGTAGCAGCAGAGACTTATGGAGCAGATTTATCAGGTTCTGCAATTGGGGCTTTATTATTATCAGCATTTTTATTACCTTTGCTGGGAATTTTCGAAGCATGCTTTTTAACAGGCTTATTTAATATTTTAAGCGGTATCGTTCTATTTTGCAAAAGAAAAAATTACATGGTATAAAATGCAGAAAACAAAACTTACCGGCAACGATAAAATATTACTGACAAAAAGGGAATTCCTTATAAAAAGTCTTTTGGGTGTCGGTGGAATTACTGTTGGTATGTGTGGACTTCCATTGATTTCAACAGATGCAAATGCCAAACAAATGGACGTTAAAGATGATCTTATAGAGCTTCTCAAACACAGTAAGGAAGCATTTTATTATACATCAGATGAAAATTACACCAAATGTAATCTTTGTCCCAATGGTTGTATGCTGGCTGAAAATGGCCGAAGCAAATGCAGAAATAAATTCAACATAAAAGGAAAACTATATACAATTGCTTACGGGAACCCCTGTATAGTCAACACGGATCCCATTGAAAAAAAACCATTATTCCATTTTTTCCCCGGAACATCTGTTTACTCCCTTGCAACAGCCGGCTGCAATTTCCGCTGCCTCAATTGCCAGAACTGGACTATTTCGCAGATAGGGCCGGAAGAAACCACCAATTACAACCTCAAGCCCGAAGATGTAGTTACTGTTTGTTCAAATGCAAAACTGACAGCCATTGCGTACACATATTCCGAACCTATCGCCTATTATGAATATATGCTGGAAACGGCTAAGCTCGCCAATGCAAAAGATATTAAAAATGTCTGGGTATCCAATGGTTATATCAACGAAGAGCCGCTTAATGAGCTTTGTAAATACCTGGATGCAGCAAGTATAAACCTGAAAAGTTTCAAGGATTCTATCTATAAAGACTTGAACGGAGGCAGCCTTCAACCTGTTCTGAATACCCTGAAAACGCTGAAGAAAAACAGTGTGTGGCTTGAGATCATTAATCTTGTGGTTCCAACATGGACGGATGATATGGATATGATAAAAGAGATGTGCGAATGGCTTGCAGCAAATGATTTCAATGAGACACCCTTGCATTTTTCACGATTTACACCCATGTATAAGCTTACAAAT
>JBBAAT010000222.1:0-4824 GCA_041658145.1 Bacteroidales bacterium
CAATAAGATATTCTTCGTTATATGCAGGATATTTTGCATGAGTTATGCTTTTTTTATTACCAAGCAGACTCCACAATTCTTCTGCAATATGAGGCGCATAAGGCGAAATGATTACGGCGAGATCATAAAGTATTACTCTTTTATTGCATTTCAGTTCCGACAATTCATTTACACATATCATAAATGCGCTGACTGCGGTATTAAAAGAAAAGCGTTCAATATCTTCTTTTACTTTTTTAATGGTTTTATGCAGAATCTTCAATTCTTCCTTTGTTGGGGCTTCATCCGAAATACATAATTTATTTTCAGCATCATGGTATAACTTCCACAACTTGCGCATAAAACGGAAAACTCCTTCTATCCCCTGAGTGTCCCATGGTTTGTGTTGTTCAAGAGGACCAAGGAACATTTCGTATAAACGTAATGTATCAGCGCCGTATTTTTCAATAAGGTCATCGGGACTTACAACATTATATTTTGATTTGGACATTTTTTCAATCAAATAATTGCCTGTAAATTTCCCTTCTTTATCCAGAACAAATTCAGAATCCGAAAAATCAGTTCTCCACTTTTTAATTTTTTCAATATTCAAAACATCATTATCAAATAAATTAACATCAACATGGATTTCGTGATAATCTCCGGATGCCTGATTATGAATATGGAAGAACTGCCCAATTGTTTTAGTCAAGGAGCTATAAGAATAAAATTTATTAGTTTCTTTTTTTCTATAGATGATACTTGATCTTCCCTGTATCATCCCCTGATTAATCAGCTTTTTAAAAGGTTCTTCTTTGCAAACCAAACCGAGGTCGAACAGAAATTTATTCCAGAATCGGGCATACATCAAATGTCCTGTAGCGTGCTCTGCTCCGCCTATGTAGAGGTCAACATTTTCCCAGTATTCATTGGCTTTTTTTGAAACTAATTCATCAGGATTTTCGGAGTCCATGTAGCGCAAATAATATGCGCTCGATCCCGCAAAGCCAGGCATGGTGTTGGTTTCAATGGGATAACCTCTTTTTGTTTTCCAGTTTTTTGCGCGGGCAAGTGGCGGTTCACCTGTTTCTGTAGGGAGATAAGCATCCACAGCAGGAAGTTCAAGCGGGAGTTCCGATTCATCCATTGCGTAAGGAATTCCATTTTTATAATAAATCGGAAATGGTTCACCCCAGTACCGCTGGCGGCTGAATATCGCATCCCGCAGGCGGTAGTTCACTTTGCCATAACCAATACCTGTTTCTTCAGCTTTTTTGATAACTGCTTTGACCGCATCTTTTACCAACATACCTGTGATAAAGCCGGAATTAATAACAGTTCCTTCGTATGAATCGTAAGCTACTTCTTCAATATTGCCACCCCTGCCTGACTGCGTCACGCAGGCAGGGGAAATAACCTCTTTTTTCGGTAATTTAAAATGATTTGCAAAAGCCCAGTCGCGGTTGTCGTGTCCGGGAACAGCCATTACAGCGCCTGTTCCGTATCCTGCAAGCACATAATCGCCCACCCATATTGGCAGTTCTTCTTTCGTAAATGGATTGATTGCGTAAGCGCCTGTAAATTCACCCGTGATCCGCTTCACATCGGTCATTCTTTCACGGTCGGAACGGTTTTTTGCTTCGTTTATGTATGTTTCAACAGCAGCGCGCTTTTCATCGGTAGTTATAACCTTTACATATTCGTGTTCGGGGGCAAAGGTCATGTAGGTAACGCCAAAAATTGTATCGGGCCTGGTTGTAAAGACTTCCATAAATAATTTTTCATGTCCTTTGATCTGAAATTTTATCATAGAACCCTCCGACCTGCCAATCCAGTTGCGCTGAATTTCTTTAATGGATTCGGGCCAGTCAATTTCATCAAGCCCTTCTAACAAACGATCTGCATAAGCTGTGATTCGAAGTGACCATTGTTTCATCGTTTTGCGAACTACAGGATGACCGCCTCTAACAGAAAAACCTTCACTTACTTCATCATTTGCCAAAACAGTACCAAGTGCAGGGCACCAATTTACCATTGTGTCTGCAAGATATGCGAGCCGGTAATTCATCAGAATTTCCTGCTGCTCTTTTTCATTCATTGCCTTCCATTGTGCAGCGGAAAATTCAGGCGTATCCCTGCCTGACTGCATCACGCAGGCAGGATTGCAAGCAGCATCAACATTGGTGTTCCCGTTTTTTTTAAATTCTTTTATCAGGTCGGAAACAGGCTCTGCTTTATTGGTTATTTTATTGTACCATGATTTGAACAACTGCAGAAATGTCCATTGAGTCCATTTGTAGTAAGATGGATCGCAGGTACGCACTTCCCTGTCCCAGTCGAACGAAAAGCCTATTTTATCAAACTGTTCGCGGTAACGCGCAATATTTTTTTCAGTAGTAATGGAAGGATGTTGCCCTGTTTGTATTGCGTATTGTTCTGCCGGAAGCCCATAAGCATCATAACCCATCGGATGTAAAACATTATATCCTGTAAGCCTTTTATATCTTGAATAAATGTCGGAGGCAATATAACCAAGAGGGTGTCCCACATGTAAACCGGCGCCGGAAGGGTAAGGGAACATATCGAGAACATAATATTTTGGTTTGCCTGCCTGTCCGGTAGGCAGGTCTAATTTACCTTCCGCTTTAAATGTTTTATTATCGCTCCAGTATTTCTGCCATTTTCTTTCTATTTCAGGAAAATTGTAATCCATATTGCGTGTTGAATTGAGGTTGATAAAAGCTTTTTAAAGAATATGCGAAATTAGGAAATATTAGGGAAAAATCTAAAAGTGATGTTTTGTATTATACTGTAAACGGTTAAAAATTTATTTTTTTGCTGAATAATATTGTTTAATTGTTTTATTGCTAAATTGCTATAAATCAAACAATCAATAGTATATGTAAAGAACAAAAACAGAAACAACAATTTAACAATGTTAACAATATAGCCATTTAAAGTACAGCTCAAATATTTTTATTAATTTTACCAATTCACAGAAGATACATGACAAAGCCGGAAGATAAATATGCAAAAAGAAAACTGAAGACCTCTTATTTGTCTACGGTTATAGGTATTACTTTGGTTCTTTACATGCTTGGTCTTCTATGGCTTATCATAATGCATGCAAAAAAACTATCTGACTATGTAAAGGAAAACATAGGTTTCACGGTATTTCTGAATGAAGAAGTAAAAGAAGTAGATATTATTCAACTTCAGAAAACCCTTGATGCCCGCGAATATGTGAAGTCAACCGAATATATCACCAAAGAAAAAGCAGCGACAGAATTACAGAAAGATATGGGTGAAGATTTTATTAATTTCCTCGGGTATAATCCCCTGCCTTCATCCATTGAGGTGAGGCTAAAAGCCGATTTTGCTAATTCGGACAGCCTCGCTGTATTAGAAAATGAATTGGTGAAAAATAAAAATGTTAAAGAAGTATCCTATCAGAAATCACTGGTGTCAATGGTTAATGAAAACATTCGCAAAATAAGTTTAATCATTTTAGGTTTCAGCAGCCTTTTGCTTATCATTGCTATTGCCTTGATAAATAATACCATCCGGCTTTCGGTTTATTCGAAACGTTTTTTGATCAGAACAATGCAACTGATTGGCGCAACAGAAAATTTTATCAGGAGACCATTTCTGTTGCAAGGTTTGTTACAGGGAATAGCGGGGTCGGTTATAGCATTAATTCTTCTTGGTTTTACGCTTTATTTTGTGCAAAAAGAGGTGACTGAATTACAGAAACTACAAGATGCTGCATTATTCATTAAACTGTTTATCTTTGTTACCGTTTTAGGTATTATCATTTCATGGGTTTCTACCTATATGGCTGTGAGGAAATACCTGAAGATTAAAACGGATTACCTGTATTATTATTAAAAAATATAAAACACCGCTTATCAACAACAATCAGCAATTATGGATTCGAAAGATTTTCTGAATAAAATAAAAACAACTGTAAAACAATTTGATGAAAATGCCGGTTTTAAAGTGATGCGCTTTATAGATAAAAAAGTATTGAAGAATATGAATAATGTGATGGATGAATTAGAAAATGTAATAGAGGAGTTGGAATTATCCACCCCCAACCCCCGCCAGCGGGGGACAAAAACTGGGCATATAAAGGCGTTGACAGACAGCAACCTTGAATCTGTCTGGCGGCAGACAGGCTTTAAACTTTGAACAATTAAACAGTTAAACCATTTAACAATTAAAACCATATTATTTGTACAAAAAAATTGATTATTATTAAAATTTAATTGAAAAAGAAATGCATTATGGGAGATATTAAGAAACAACCAAAAGAACAAAAAAAAGAAATATTTACATTCGGGAAACAAAATTACAGGCTGCTTCTGATCGGTCTTGCATTTTTAGGATTGGGATATATCCTGATGATCGGCGGAGGTTCTGACGATCCTAACGTATTCAGCCCTGCATTATTCAATTTCCAGAGGCTTACGTTAGCTCCGCTTCTCCTGATTACAGGATTTATTATTGAGATTTTTGCCATAATGAAAAGGCCGAAAGAACAATAATCTTTTTAAAATCAAAACTTATTATACTTTGAAAGGGATAAATTAGTACAAATAGGTATAGGGGAAATAAGGTATAAGGAAATAGGGAAATTACTCACAATATTAATTGATTATTAAAGGTGTTCGTGAGATCGCTTCGCTGAGTTCCACACGCAATATACCTTATATCCATATACCCTTATACCTTTTTCATTTGACATCTGCAATTTTCCATAAATTTTATGTCCTATTTTGAGGCAATAATTATTGCAATAGTACAGGGAATTACTGAGTTCCTGCCAATTTCATCTACCGGACA
>JBBAAT010000223.1:0-4818 GCA_041658145.1 Bacteroidales bacterium
GCCATGTCTATAAAATAAATTACCCCGAAATTACCTCATTTTTGGCTTCTTTCGGGGTTTTTATTTCAAAAGTTATCAACATAAATTGTTAATAACCAGATAGTTATGGCTTTAACGAATATCCCTATTTAACTTTGTATCGGTTTGACAGGTAAGTGCTTCTAATCCCGCACTGTAATAAGCACCCAGCCGTTATAGCACAATTCATAGGGCTAAGAATTAGTAAAGCTGATACATTCCAGAATTGATAAATGATTAAAAAGGTAGTTCTTTGAAAGGGACTACGGGTAATAAAGCGGAACAGCTAAAGAAAAATCAGAATGATTTGGCTCAAGTCTTAGACGGTGATACCGGTAAAAGTTAGCACTTTTAAACGTAGAAACGTTAATAAGACTTGGCAAAGGTACAGGAAAAATTTGAGACTAACAAATTTCCGTGACTTTGCGAAGCTGTGGAGCTGACAGAACCCGCAGTGGACGTGGGATTGAGAAGAACACTTTTTTTTATAATTCTGCCATGATTAATGACTGTAAGCAATAGTGTTTTGCTTCAATAATTAATCACTGAATGTAAGCAGCTTTTAATAAAGAGGGTTAGCCCTATGAACTGCGTCACTACTTGTGTTGATAGTGCAAATGGATGGTGTGAACTAAAGCTAACTAGCGGGTTTTATCAATGCCTGAGATTATGCTCATTTTTATCTTCGGCATAATAAGAATTATTATCTTTGATGTGATGAGCAGAATCTTAAATTCAGGCACTGCAAAAAACCCGCTATGCGTTATGTTTAATTGCCTCTTTTATTTTAAAGACTTCTACAAAAATATTATCTTTGTATAAAATTTGAAGAATATGAATATTACCGCTGAAATTACCGGAATTGAGTATAAAATATTTTTTGCAAATGAATTAAAGAAATTTGACTTTAAAGACTTTGACATAAACAAAATTCCAGCTTCCTGTTTAATTACAGACAAGAAAAAATCTTTTGCAATTTCAAAATGGGTTTCACCTAAAAGAACTCGTTCATATCCATTTGAAAGGGTTTATAACACTTTAAACATTTCAAAGAAAATTACGGTTATACCTATTATAAAAGATGAAGGTGCAGATGGTGACAGAGATTTTGTTCAGTGGGACACTGTTTCGTTAATGAGTTTGCTTGATGTTTATGTAATTTTTGCATACTATAATAAAGCATCAATTCACAAGACAAGAAAAAATAAAATTACTAACCAACAATTTGACAATGCCAATGTTTTAAGTAAAATAAAAGAAATAAGCACTTATCATAGCTCCGCATTACATTGGAATCTTAAAGAGATAAATACAAATTTATCATCAATCATTGATAAAGTAAAAAAATCGTACAACCTAATTGAAAGTAAAACTGGAATAAAATTTCATAGTGCAAAAGGTTTGACAGACTTTAAAAAGCAATTTGAGGAAGATGTTAATAATTTCATGAATATCTCTCGTAAAAAAGCAAAAGAAGCTGCAAACAGAGAACAAAAAACATTACAGCCCAAAGAGATACTTCAAACATTAACAAAATCAACAATTACAATAAAAAATTATTTAGGCGGTCTCTACTTCCTTACCACTGATGAAATTTTAATAAAGAAAAAAACAATTTCTTTAATTGAAAGCAAACACAGCAAATCTGCATTATTACCGAGCAAAAGCGATATAAAAGATGGTTTGCTTAAAATGATTTTGTACTCTAACCTTTCAAATGTCAAGGTTGACAATATAAGCTACAAACCTATACCAATATTACAACTTACTTCAACAAAAATAAAGGGTTGCATCTTATCTACTGACTTAAAAGCAAAAATTGATAAGTTTATTATTGCGAATAAATTAAATGCTAATCAGAAAAACAACGTAAATAAACTTATCCAAGAAGCAAAAACTAATTGCTTTGTAATTGTAATTCAAAATAGTTGATTATGATTAAAAGCCCATTACGATACCCTGGTGGTAAAAGCAGAGCAATTGATTTAATATCTACACTCGTCCCTGACTACGATGAATTTCGTGAGCCATTTGTTGGAGGCGGTTCTCTATTTGTTTATTTAAAACAAAAATTCCCAAACCGCAATTACTGGATAAATGATTTGCATTCCTCATTATTCAAATTTTGGGAAAAGTGTCAGACGAATGTTGATGATGTGATAAGCCAAGTTATAAAATGGAAACAGAAATATGAAACAGGAAAAGAACTGCACCGTTTTTTAATTGACAATATTGAAAAGTTTAATTGTATTGAAAAGGCAAGCGCATTTTTTGTTTTTAACCGTATTACATTTTCGGGGACAAGCGAAAGCGGAGGATATTCAGAGGCTTCGTACAATGGTAGATTTACGGATTCAAGTATAAAAAGAGTCAAAGATTTATCTACAATACTTCACGACACAAAAATTACTGACTTGGATTATCAAAGTGTAGTTGAGGCAACAGGAGAAAATGTATTTATCTTTCTTGACCCGCCTTATTATTCTGCGACTAAATCCTCGCTTTATGGTAAAAATGGCAACTTACACAAATCATTCGACCATTACAGATTTGCTGAAGTAATGAAAAACTGTAATCATAAATGGCTTATCACTTATGACGACTGCGAATTTATTAGAAATTTATTTTCATTTGCTAACATTATAAGCTGGAATTTAACTTACGGAATGCGAAACCAGACACCGACCTCTGACCAAAATGGCAAAGAACTTTTTATATCAAACTATTTGGAAAGACTTCCGAATAACAATCAATTAAGTATGCTATTTGAACCGAAAGCAAAATATCAGACAAAGGAAAATAGAAGGGTAAAAATAAAAAGAGGCAACTAAAACATAACTTCGCATTGCTTTAATGGCTTGTAGCAAACGTGATACAACAGTACAATAAAATAATATTATTTCAGTGGACAGGAACGGCACTTGTCGGACAGCCCGCCACTTAAAGCAATGCGTAACCGTTAGTCAGAAGCGTATGACGACAGAGTAAGCCACCACCATCTGACAGTATATATTCTTTTTCCTAAAAAATTGTTTTCATAAAAGAAAACTATAATTTTGCTTTTTAAAATCAGTTTGAATTAAATTTCCCGATCACCTGATATTTGAGGGATTAGCTTTTATATTGAAAACGGGATAAATCCGTACATTTTTTCAAACAGGTAATCAGTAATCGGTAGCCGGTAATCGGTCTGTTTTACTGATTACCGATTACTTATTTTCACCGATTACCAAAATTAGAAATGTAACAATTTATCCCTTGTAAAGTATAATATGGAAAGGAACGATACGGCAACGGAAGGAAGAACATCGGCGATTAAGTGGGTATGGAATAAAAAAAATGTACTTCTTCGCTTACCGAAAAAGTTTATCTTCCGTCTCATTCCTTACTTGCAAAGAAATGTGTGGCATGCTAAAGTGTTAAGGAAATTTATCAAGTACTTATTTTATTTCATACTCGGGATTTTCATTTATTTCCTGGCTTTAAGCATCAACTTTTTATGGTTGTTTGGTTCCTCTCCGAATATAGAAGCCGACAAAAATCCTGAAATGTCCGTAGGTTCGGAATTGTATACGTCCGATGGGGTGCTTATAGGAAAGTATTACAAAGAAAACAGAGTACCCGTAGAATATGGAGAAATATCCCGAAACATTGTGAATGCACTTATAGCTACTGAAGATACCCGTTTTTTTGAGCACAGCGGGATCGATATAAAAGCTACATTTTCTGTTTTCTGGTACATGATGAAGGGAGATCAGCGTGGCGGCAGTACCATTACGCAACAGCTCGCAAAGAACTTGTTTAAAACAAGAAAAACGTCAAGGGGGCTTCTTGGCTATATTCCTTATGTGAGAACTGTCGTGTCAAAAACAAAAGAATGGATTACTGCAATGAAGCTCGAAAACAATTACAGCAAGGAAGATATTCTTACCATGTATCTTAATACAGTTGATTTCGGCAGCAATACTTATGGAATTAAAGTAGCTTGCCGCACTTATTTTAATAAATTGCCCGGTCAGGTTAATATCCAGGAAGCTGCTATACTTATTGGCATTTTGAAAGCGCCTACTACGTTCAGTCCCATTTCTCATCCAAAGAAATGTCTCGAAAGAAGGAATATTGTCCTGATGCAAATGATGAAGAATAATTACATCGATCAGCATCAGTATGATTCTATCAGTAAATTACCCATACAACTTAATTATAATGTGGAAGACCCGACGGAAACTGAACTTGGCTCTTATGTGAGAACGGCTGTTGTCAACTATCTAAAAGACTGGTGCAGGGAATCGGGTTATGATATTTATACAAGCGGATTGAAGATATATACTTCCATTGATTCCAGATTACAGAAATATGCAGAACAAGCCTTGGCAGAAAATATGAAAAGATTGCAAAGCAGATTTAACAACCACTGGGGAAAGAAAAATCCATGGATAGATGCGAAAGATAAAGAGATACCTGATTTCATTGAAGATTATGTTAAAACGACCCAACTCTATAACAGGCTGAAAAAACGATTTAAGAACAATGAAGATTCTGTCAATTATGTTCTGAACACAGCTCGTAAAATGAAACTCTTTTCGTGGAAGGGAGGATATATCAATGCCATGCTTAGCCCGATGGATTCTATCAGATATATGAAAAAATTCCTGAATGCCGGTTTTATTGTGATGGATCCTTATACCGGTCAGGTGAAAGTATGGGTAGGCGGAATTAATTACAGGTTCTTTAAATACGACCACGTAAACCAGGCAAAACGCCAGCCCGGTTCAGCATTTAAACCTTTTGTTTATTGTG
>JBBAAT010000224.1:0-4779 GCA_041658145.1 Bacteroidales bacterium
GTAGAAGTGATAGTATATCTCTTGCCTGCAGTTCAATTCACATCTGACACGATAAGCGGATGTGAACCTTTAGCTGTAACCTTTGCAGATTCCAGCGCCCCTGCGATAAGCACATGGTTATGGAATTTTGGCGATATATCATCAGGATCTAATAATTATTCCACACAGCAGAATCCAACCCATGTATACATGAATGCAGGGGTGTATGGAATAACTCTTACTGTAACTACTACGAATGGATGCACAGGAAGCTATACCCACCAGAACATGATTATTGTGCTTCCCTCTCCTGATGCCAGTTTTAGTATGTATCCTAATGTCGGATCATCAACACTGAATCCAACGATTACTTTTATTGATCTTTCTACCAATGCTTCTACATGGAGTTGGAACTTTGGGGAAATTTCCAGTTCAAATAATACATCAAATGACCAGAATCCACAACATTCATATGAGAGCGCCGGTATTTTCACTGTAATGTTAGTTGTAGAAAACCCTTATGGCTGTGTAGATTCGACTTCAAACGAGATATGGATTAAACAAGATTTTGCTATATTTTTCCCAAATGCTTTTTCTCCCAATGGTGATAATGAAAACAATGTTTTTTATGTAAGAGGCCATGGTATTAAAAATTTACATCTTATAATTTATGATCGCTGGGGTGAGAAAGTTTTTGAAACAACTTCGCAAAAGAATGGTTGGGACGGCACTTTCCACGGAAAGAAATTAGATCCGGGAGTTTTTGTGTATTATTTAGAGGCTTTATTCTATGACGAGAGTAAAGTAGTTAAAAAAGGAAATATTACTTTAGTTAAGTAATGAGTTGATTTATGAAATATGAGAAAAATAATTTTAATCGGAGTGATATTTGTTTTTTTCAGAGGATTTCTGAATGCTCAGGATATACATTTTTCTCAGATGAATAATACTCCTTTATTATTAAATCCTGCTTTAGCTGGAGCTTTTCATGGCGACAACAGGGTAATCCTTAATTATAAAGACCAATGGGGAAGTATTACTATTCCATACAGAACGATAGCTGCTTCGTACGATATGCCAATTTTTAAGAAAAAAGAGAGACCGGATAATATGGGTTTTGGCGTTTCATTTTTCAGCGATAAGGCAGGCGATGCAAGTATGGGAACCAATCAGGTAAATTTATCGCTTGCATATAATAAAGGATTACAAAATTCAAACAATATCATTTTCGGCTTACAGGCAGGATTGGGCCAGAGAAGTTTTGATTTTTCCAAATTATCATGGGATAATCAATACACTGAATATGGTTATGATCCTAATCTGCCTTCAAATGAACCTCTTTCATATAATAACAATTTTTATTATTTTGATTTTACAGGAGGAGCAGCTTGGAATTATGTGCCTGACAGATATTTTCAATCTATGTTAGGAGTCGCTTTATATCATATCAACCAGCCACGGCTTCATTATTATGAATCAAGCGATGAAAGACTAAATCCGAAATTAGTTATTCATGGATATGCTGATATTGTTAAGAAACATGCAAATTTGACCTACATGCCCTGTTTTATTTTATTCAAGCAGGGGCCCCAATATGAATTTACATTAGGCTCGATGTTTAAATATCGTTTACAAGAGGCATCTCTTTTTACCGGTTATTATGAAGAAGAAAATGTATTTTTTGGAATTTGGTACAGGTTAAATGATGCTATTATTCCATGTGTTCGTTTTGAATTCAGGAAATTTACTTTTGGACTTACTTATGATGTAAATGTATCGAAACTTACAAAAATAAGCCATGCCCGCGGGGGAATTGAAATTTCTCTAATGTATATTAAGCATGGAAAATCAAAACGCCATCTGGCAAAACCAAGTTTTTTATAAAAAAAAGAAATTGATATACTTTAAATGGTTATATTGTTAACATTGTTAAATTGTTATTTTTATTTATTGTTTATACCGTTGATGATTGGTTTACAACAATTTATCAATATAGCAATTTAACAATTTTTATTTCAGTAAACGATAAATTTATTACCATTTGCAGTATATTCTGATTTCTGAAAAAAAGACAAAATAAACTTGCATATCATTTTTGTTCTTCTTACATTTGGTATTTCATTATTGAAGGATTTACATATACTATGCACTGCCATAAAATGCATTATTATTTGATGGGTTTTTTGTTTGTGGTTAATAGCTGTCGGTTTGGTTTTTGGGTTATGGTTTTAGGAAAACCCAATAACAATAGACCTTTTACTAAACCAATTGCAATAAACCTCAAACCATTGACCTTAATATTTATCAAAATTTAAAAACTCATATTATGACCGTTTAAAGTATATATCTGAATTCATTCATAAATTAAACCTTTCTGCTATGAAAAAAATATTTACCCTTACGACAGTATTATTACTGTTATGCTTTCTGAGTAAAATTTCTCAGGCACAAACATTAATTGCCAATGCCGGACTTAATCAGGTAATTTGTTTAGGACAATCTGTTCAATTAGGTGGATCGCCTACTGCCAGCGGAGGAACGGCCCCATATACTTATTCATGGAATCCTGCCTCAGGTTTAAATTATAATACTGTTGCAAATCCCACTGCCAGTCCTTTATCTACCACGGCTTATGCTGTTACCGTGACAGATAATGTTATGAACACCGACGCCGATACGGTTTTTGTTACGGTAAATCCTTTGCCTGTTGCAAATGCAGGAAATGACCTGATAATTTGTTACGGACAAAGCGCTTATTTAACCGGAACAGGAGGAGCTAGTTATGCATGGAGTACAGGGCAGAATACACCATCCATTACAGTTACTCCCACATCAACTACTATTTATACAGTAACAGTGACTAATGCAGGTTGTACGGCATCAGACAATGTTACAATTAATGTTTCACCACCTCCTGTTGCAAATGCAGGCAATGACCAAACTATATGTAACGGACAATCAGCAACACTTACAGCAAGCGGAGGTTCAACATATCAATGGTCGAACGGAGCAAACACACAAACAATTACTGTTTCTCCTTCGGTTACTACTACATATACTGTTTCTGCAACAAATACAAACGGATGTTCCGGTTCAGATGCAGTTACAATATATGTTACAAATTGTCAGGATACAATAACAGGAAAAGTATTTATTGACAGCAATAATGACGGCATTCAAAATAATGTGGAACAAGGTGCATATAATATGATGGTGAATATTATGCCTACAAACAATTATACTTTCACTGATATAAATGGTAATTATAAATTTCCAGCCCCCACGGGTACGCATACTATCTCAGTACCTAATATACCTGTTTATTCAACAATTACTCCAGCAACACATACAGCTAATTTCACAACACCAGGGCAGATAGATTCACTGAATGATTTTGCACTTTATCAACTGCCTAATGTCAAAGAACTTGCAGTGAGCCTGACAGCAGCAACAGCACCCAAACCGGGATTTCAATCGTATTTTTACATTAATTATAAAAATAATGGCTCGGTGGCTATGAATGGCATCATAGAACTGATTTTTGATAATCATTACAATTATCTTTCCTGCAGCCCCGCATACACCAGCATATCAAATGATACTATAACCTGGAATTTTTATAATTTATTGCCCTGTACAAGTGGAAATATTCAGGCAAATTTTTTACTTCCTTCATCTATTACAATAGGGACACAATTACAATCAACAATAACAATTAACCCTGTTGCAGGTGATACTTTACCTTCAAACAACACAGATACCTTAGCGGAAACCGTTGTCGGTTCGTTTGACCCGAATGAAAAATCAGTTGCGCCATCTGAACCTCTCACAATTGCTCAGATTACAAATGCAGACCCATTAACATACATAATCCGGTTTCAAAACACAGGCACAGCGCCAGCAATTTTTGTTACGGTAAAGGATACACTAAATGAAAACCTGAATATTGGAAGTTTTGAAATGGTAGCAGCCAGTCATTCTTATTCAATGCAAATGTACGGAACAGGAATTCTGGAATGGAAGTTCGACAGCATAATGCTGCCCGACAGTTCAAGCAATGAAGCATTAAGTCATGGATTTGTTAAATACAGAATAAAGCCAAAAACTTCTCTGACAAATTCTGATACAATTAAAAACACAGCATACATATATTTTGATTACAACACACCTGTTATGACGAATACAGCAGTTTCATATTTAGAAGATATTAATACTCTTCTAGAAGAACAGGAAAATGAATTAATAAAAATTTATCCAAATCCTACAAATGATGAAATTACAATAGTATTTGATAAAGAAACAGGATTCAATAATACTTTTGAAGTATGTGATTTATTAGGTAATATTGTATTAAGCAAATCAATATTAGCTAAAAACAAACAGGTAACAATTTCAATAAGTCAATTATCGGCAGGAGTATATTTTTATAAAATAAATTCAGAAAAGAACTTTATTTCATCAGGTAAGATAATTATTCAATAAATTCAACAAGAATCCGTATAAATATTATGAAAAATTTATTGTTGCCTGTGATTTTCTTTTTAACCTGCGTAAAATAGAGAGAAACAACGTGTAAAGAAAAATTACCGCACTCATGTAAAATGCTGTTCTTCCTATATAATCCCCGTATTTCACATAAAACGTTTTTTCTTCATTCAATAAGAGGGTTTGTGTTATAACATCGCCTTGCCACCATGATGTCGCCTGAATTACATCGCCTCTCTGATTGATAAAGCCTGAAATACCTGTGTTCGCTGACTGTGCAACATCACGCCTCGTTTCGATGGCTCTTAAACGGGC
>JBBAAT010000225.1:0-4777 GCA_041658145.1 Bacteroidales bacterium
CAATAGCTAATCCTACGGTTAATACAACTTATAATGTAGCTGTTTTTGATGGATCTACTACTGTTAACTCACAAGTTGTAGTAACGGTAAATGCTTTACTTTCTGTTAGTGTTAATGTTTCAGCCAGCGATACTACTATATGTACCGGGGACTATGTTACATTCACTGCTAATCCTGTAAATGGTGGGATAACTCCGGTATTTCAATGGTATATTAATGGAACACCGGTTGGATCCAATAGTAACATTTATTCAGATGCAAGCCTTTCAAATAATGACGTTATTACCTGCCAGCTCACATCATCTGAAAGTTGCGCAAGTGGCAATCCAGCTACATCAGATCCGTTGACTATAACAGTTTATCCGCTTCCTCCGACACCGACTATCACTCAAAATAACGATAGTCTGATTTCAAGTGAGGTAACAGGTAATCAGTGGTATTTAACCCCCGATTCCTTATTAGCAGGAGCAACAGGCCAGTATTATATTCCCACTTCTACAGGAGATTATTATGTAATAGTTACTGATATTCAAGGGTGCCGGTCTGACATATCAAATATCATAAGTTTCGTTTCTGGTTTGGGGTCTTCGTATTATTCAAATAATAGTTGCTTCATCTATCCTAATCCCAGTAACGGATATATTACAATACAGTTTAACTACCCTGTAAATGATGTTGCGCAATTAAATGTTACTAATACGCTTGGTGAATCCGTGCTGAGAATGAATATTACCAACCAAATTACCGTAATTGATCTCCGGAATTTTGCTGGAGGTATTTATTTTGGTAAGATCAAAACAAGTAAAGGAATTGATATTATTAAGATAACGATAGAAAAGTAAACCTGTAAGTGATAAAAAAAACCTGGTTAATAGCCAGGTTTTTTTATTCTAATGAATCACCTGCCGTAAACAGCGGGGTATCAAATACCAAACAGCATGGGCAAATATTCATTGCAACCGTAAAGTTGGTTTGGCTTTAAAAATTTTTTCATTTCAGCATTTTCGCAAAATATTCCTATTTTTGTTTTGTAAAGATTATTGTTACTAATATTTTAAATTGATAAAAATATGCAGATTATTATTGTTGGAACGGGCTATGTTGGATTAGTCACAGGAACATGTTTCGCCGATGTAGGCATCAACGTAACCTGTGTGGATATTGACAAAAAAAAGATTGAAAATTTAAAAAACGGAATTAGCCCGATCTATGAACCGGGGTTGGATGAAATCATCGAGCATAATGTAGCAAAAGGGCGCTTGCATTTTTCTACTGATCTTGCAAGTTGCCTGAATGATGCTGATGTAGTATTCATTGCTGTGGGAACTCCGCCGGATGAAGATGGCAGCGCAGATTTGAAATATGTACTTTCAGCTGCTTCGGAAATAGGCCTGCACATGAATAAATATATGCTCGTTGTTACCAAAAGTACTGTTCCCGTGGGAACGGCAAAAAAAGTCAGGGAAGCCATTCAGAAAGAACTCGATAAAAGAGGCAGCAGTCTTGAATTTGATGTAGCATCAAATCCAGAATTTCTTAAGGAAGGTGCAGCTATTGATGATTTCATAAGACCTGACAGGATCGTTATTGGTGTTGAATCTGCAAAGGCAGAAGATATCATGAACCGACTCTATAAACCATTTGTGATGAATGGCCACCCTGTTATTTTCATGGATATTCCATCGGCAGAAATGACCAAATATGCAGCAAATTCAATGCTTGCCACAAAGATCAGCTTTATGAACGATGTAGCCAACCTGTGTGAAATTACCGGCGCTAACATAAACATGGTTAGAAAAGGCATTGGCAGCGATTCGCGTATCGGAACAAAATTTATTTATCCGGGTATTGGCTATGGTGGTTCCTGTTTTCCAAAAGACGTGAGGGCATTGATTCAAACAGCAGCGGAAAACGGTTACAATATGAGGGTTCTGAAAGCAGCAGATGGTGTGAATAATGATCAGAAATTAGTACTGTTCAATAAATTCAAAAAATATTTCAATGGCGACCTTCAGGGAAAATTAGTTGCAATATGGGGTTTGTCTTTTAAACCGCAAACCGACGATATGCGCGAAGCTCCGTCGCTTGTTATCATTAAAAAATTGCTCGAAGCCGGTTGTAAAGTTATTGCATACGACCCTGTTGCCATGCACGAAACACAGCGCAGGATAGGCGATTCAATTGCGTATGCAAAGGATCCTTATGATGCGCTAAAAAATGCAGACTGCCTGTTGATAGCTACCGAATGGACTGAGTTTCGTTTACCTGACCTGGCACTGATGAAAAAGTTAATGAAAAATCCAGCGGTTTTTGACGGACGCAATATCTATAATTCAGAAGAAATGAAGGCAGAAGGATTCGATTATTTCTGTATCGGAATAAAAAGTTAACAGTAAAAAAAAAGTAATTATTTAGGTATAGGGAGATAGAGATAAAAGGTAAAAGGTATAAGGTATAAGGGAATCCGCCGCTAATGAAAAAGAATATTTTATGAAAAAGGCAAAGAAATATACCATTGATCAAAAAGATGTTTTTAACGTGGAAGATGTTTTTGTGAAATATAATCCCAAAAAGGTTATATTAAATTTGTAATCTCTCAAAAAGATACCAACAATTTTAACCCTATACCTTTATAATTTATACCCCTATACCTAAATAGTAACAAAAAAAATCATGAAGAAAAAAATATTAGTAACAGGCGGTGCAGGCTTTTTAGGCTCTCATTTATGCGAAAAGTTACTGAACGAAGGCAATGAAGTTATTTGCTTAGACAATTACTTCACCGGGCAAAAACGGAACGTCATACATCTTTTGAAAAACCCGTATTTCGAGTTAATCCGGCACGATGTAACAATGCCTTTTTTTATTGAAGTGGATGAAATATACAACCTTGCCTGTCCTGCCTCCCCTATCCATTATCAATATAACCCTATCAAAACTATTAAAACGTCGGTAATGGGCGCAGTAAATATGCTGGGACTTGCCAAAAGGATCAGAGCAAAAATATTACAGGCATCGACCAGTGAAGTTTATGGAGACCCTGTAATACATCCGCAAACCGAAGATTATTGGGGAAATGTAAACCCTGTTGGAATCCGGGCGTGTTATGATGAAGGGAAACGCTGTGCTGAAGCATTGTTCGTTAACTATAACAGGCAAAACAACGTTAGGATAAAAATCCTGCGGATATTTAACACTTACGGTCCACGCATGCATCCCAATGACGGCAGGGTAATTTCCAATTTCATCGTTCAGGCGCTAAATGGACACGATATTACAATATACGGCGATGGATCACAGACACGGAGTTTTTGCTATGTGGACGATATGATTGACGTGATGATCCGGATGATGAATACGCCTGACGATTTTAAAGGTCCTGTGAATGCAGGAAACCCGAATGAATTTACGATCCTTCAGTTAGCTGAAACGGTAATCAGGCTTACGAAATCACATTCAAAAATCATTAAAAAGCCTTTACCAGAAGATGACCCGATGCAAAGACAACCGGACATCTCGCTGGCAAACAAAGAGCTTGGTTGGGAACCTGAGATACAATTAGAAGACGGGCTGAATAAGACAATTCTCTTTTTTAAAGAAATACTATAATACGATGGACATTCTTATTACAGGAGCCAACGGACAATTGGGCAGCGAAATAAAAGACCTGTCGCCCCTTTACAAGAATTTTAATTTTACATTCACCGATGTGAATGAATTAGATATCACAAATTATGAGGAGCTTGGAAAATTCTTTTCCAAAAAAAAATTTGATTGTATCATCAACTGTGCCGGTTATACTGCAGTTGATAAAGCTGAATCAGAAAAAGAACAAGCCGTACTTTTAAATTCAACTGCTGTAAAATACTTAGCCGGATATGTATCCAAACTAAATGCGTTGTTTGTGCATATTTCCACCGATTACGTGTTTGACGGAAGGAACTTCAAACCTTACCTTGAAAACGATCTTACCAATCCAAAATCAATTTACGGGAAAACCAAGCTTGACGGAGAAGCGGAAGTGATCTTCAATTCGCAAAAAGCTATAATCTTCCGGACTTCATGGCTGTATTCATCTTTTGGAAATAATTTCGTAAAGACAATTATGAAGGCTGCAAAAGAAAAAGGATCTCTTAATGTAGTCAATGATCAAATTGGAAATCCCACTTATGCAAAAGATCTGGCAAAAGCTATCCTCGATATAATCGGTGGATACAAAGCAACCAGCAAATTTGAAATATTTAATTATTCAAATGAAGGTGTTGCCAGTTGGTACGACTTTGCAAAAGAGATCACTGAAATAGCCGGAATCAAATGCAGCATCACACCCGTTGAAACCAAGGACTACCCTACTCCGGCAGCAAGGCCTCCGTATAGCGTATTTAATAAAACGAAAATAAAAAAACAATTCAATATCACTATTCCTTACTGGAAAGACAGTTTGAAAGAATGTATTGAAAAGCTGAATGAACGGGAAAATAAAAAGTGAAATACTAATGTTAAGTTAATAAACAGATGACTCAAAGATTACTCACAATTACTTATATTTTATAAGGTGTTCGTGAGATCGCTTCGCTAAGTTGCTTCGTCGTAACCTCCTCGCAATGACGTCATTGCGAAGCCGACGCAGGAGGCTGAAGCAATCTCAATGCGAGAATTTAGGTTTAACATAACACTAAAGTTAGATTTCTTAATTTAATATGAATGTGCAATCGGTATTAAACACTTTCCCCAAGCAACTCCTTGATCTGCTTTAGATGAAACAGTTTCTTCTTTT
>JBBAAT010000226.1:0-4734 GCA_041658145.1 Bacteroidales bacterium
GCAAATTGTACCATAAAAATAATTTACGTATGTCCGACATATATACTCTTTCCTTGTCATAATCAGGAAGTACTTCTTCAAAATATTTTTTCAATTTTACATCGTCTGATTTCGGGTCGATGCAATTACCGCCGGATTCTTTTTTAAAAATCAGGTCCATCACATCTTTTAGCTGGATATTATTGTCTTTTGTAAAAATGCTGACGTCTTCCAGTGCGCTTACTTTATCTGAAACATAAACGGGAAATCTTTTTTTATCAACTAATGATTCAACGATCAGCCCGTTTTTGGTCTGCGCAATAGACCTGAACAAACCGCCCTTCCCTGAAATTGACATGATGTCTTTTAAATCCATAAATCTCCATTTTTTTTACAAACTTACATGAATTTTTTGAATATATTTGCACTTGTGAAAAATTTGCGAAAAATAGCTCATTTTATCAGGCCATATAAGAAATATGCAGTTCTTAATGTGGTTTTTAACATCCTTTCAACCATATTTTCGCTTGTTTCGCTTACCCTGGTTATTCCTTTCCTGCAACTGCTTCTGAGTAAGGTTGCTCTTGTTACAAGCGTTCCTGAATTTACGTTCTCTATTGGATCATTGATTGAGTATTTTTATTTTATTCTCAGCAGTATTATTATCGGACAAGGTAAAGAAACCGCGCTTCTGTTTATCTGCTTATGCGTGGTAGTTCTTTTCTTCCTGAAAAATCTTTTCAGGTACCTTGCAATGTATTTTATTGCAAGCTTACGCAACGGAGTGGTAAAAGAATTACGAAATTCATTATTAAAAAAGATACTTATTCTTCCAATGGCTTTTTATTCTGAACGCCGTAAAGGCGACATCATAACCCGCATCACAAGCGATGTACAAGAGATCGAATGGTCTATCATGAGTTCGATGGTTATGATTTTCAGAGATCCTTTTACAATATTGTTCTATCTCGGCGCTCTTTTTCTTATCAGTTCACAACTAACACTACTATTGATCATACTCATACCATTCACGGCGTATATTATTTCTACCATAGGTAAAAATATCCGGAATAAATCCATGCAGGCTCAGAAGAAACTGGGCATGCTTGTATCAACCATTGAAGAAACCATCTCGGGATTGAGGATTATCAAAGCTTTTAATGCTATCTCATACTCAAGCGACAAATTTAAAAACCAGAACAAGATGTATGCACGACGGTTAACATCTGTTTATCGCCGCAGAGACATTAGCTCTCCTCTCACTGAATTTCTTGGCGCATTGATAACTGTTATTATTATCTGGTTCGGAGGGAATCTTGTTCTTGGCGTTAACCACAGTATCAGCGCAGAAGCTTTTATTGATTTTATAGTGATTTTCTCGCAAATCATCCCCCCTGCCAAATCCCTTACAGATGCTCATTACAGTATTCAAAAAGGAAGCGCCGCTGTAGAAAGGATATTACAGATAATGGATGCCGAAGAAGTCATCACAGAAGCGCCAGATGCATTGGCAATTAAAGAATTCAAAGACTGCATTGAATTCCGTAATGTCAGTTTTTCTTATGAATCGGAAACTATTTTGAAAAACGTGAGCCTGAAAATCAGGAAAGGAAAAACCGTTGCTGTAGTTGGTCCTTCCGGAAGCGGAAAGACAACACTTATAAACCTTTTGCCCCGTTTTTATGATTGTACTGAAGGAGAAATACTAATAGATGGTGTTCCCATTAAAAAACTTCGCATTGAAGATCTGCGGGCATTGTTTGGATTGGTAACGCAGGAAAATGTTTTATTCAACAATACAGTGCGAAACAATATTGCTTTCGGAAATGTTTCTATTTCTGAAGAAAAAATTATTGAAGCGGCAAAGATCGCGAATGCCCATAGTTTTATAGCCGAAATGGAACAAGGATATGAAACAAATATCGGAGATATGGGCGTTAAACTCTCAGGAGGGCAGCGTCAGCGGCTCTGTATTGCACGGGCAGTTCTGAAAAATCCGCCTGTACTTCTATTGGATGAAGCTACAGCTTCATTAGATACTGAATCGGAAAGATTAGTGCAGGAAGCTATAAATAATCTGATGAAAAACAGGTCATCTTTTATAATTGCTCACCGGTTATCTACTATTCAAAATGCTGATGAAATCATAGTGCTTAAAGATGGAACTATAGCTGAACGGGGAACACATAATGATCTTATTGAAATGAACGGCTTATATAAAAGGATGTACGACCTTCAAAATATCAAATAAAATTCCAAGTCCCAAGCCCCAAGTTTCAAGAACCAAGATCTACGCTACAAATCCCCTTTGAACCTGCCTTCCGCCTGCCTGCCGGTAGCAGGGTAGGCAAGGTATCCCGTTTTATGTATAATTAATGGACAGACATCAAATGAGATAACGCGGGCTTTTAAAATAGTTCCTTGATTTTTTATATTTACTGAAAGTGGTCAAAATCATAATTTCGTGAGAACCGCCACTGTATGATTTAATAGAACCGATATTACAATCGTAAGAATATGCCAATTTAATATATTTATTGATAGTAAACCCTGCCAGAAATATTATTGATTCATTTAATCTATATGATACGCCACCCCAAAATAACTTGGCATAAACCACATTGGTATTTAATTCATATTGGTTGATGTACATTGTACTTTTCACGAATAATGCAGGAATAACATCTATTTTTTCGCCTGGTTCAAAAATATAACTGGAATAAAGATAGAAATGACGCGGGACACTGAAGAAATTGGTTTTATTGTTAGATTGATTGATGTGTGTATACGATACACCGATGGTTAACTTTTGATTGGTGTACATAAGTCCTAAACCTAAGTCCATTTTATATTCATTCGTTAAAGTAGTAAAAGAAGGGTCTTCGTCTTCATCATCAAAAATAAGTTTTGTTCCATCAAGTGATTTATTTAAAACTCCTGCACTCACACCTGCTGAAATAATAGATTTTTTTGACATTTTCAGTCTCATCGGATAAGAATAACAAATTTTGGCATTAACCGACTTTTCATAACCCAGTTTGTCATTGATAACAGATACGCCAATTCCTCCAATCTTACTAATAAAAGAATCAAAATTAAGGTACTGACTTAAAGGACTGTTTTTGAATCCAATCCATTGCTGACGTGCAAGAACAGATAGGTCTATCGTATTAGTACTCCCGGCAAAAGCAGGGTTGTACGATAATTTGTTAAACATAAAATTGCTTACCTGCACATCATTCTGGGCATGAACATTCAGATTTGCCAGTATGAACAACATAAGAATAAGAATAATTTTTTTCATCTGTTTATTTTTCTTGTTTTTAAAGGTCAGATGGAATACGCCATGAAATAATCATTTTCGGTTGTTGTGAAATTTATTGCTCATGGCTATTTCATAAAAATATTGTTATTTATCTTTTCTAAGTAAAGTAACAGTTCCTGTTAACGGGGTTTTACTATTATCATTAAAGTGTAAAATATAAAAATAAGTGCCCGGTGCCACTCTTTCTCCATTATAGGTACCGTCCCATCCGTCTATTCCCTGATATAATTGTTGTCCCCAACGATTTAATATTATTATATCCATTCCTTTCAGGAAGACATCGTTTTTGCTGTCACCATTAGGTGAAAAGGCATTAGGAATAGGTTTAACAATCATAACTATCGAATCAATACCCGGACAGCCATTATTAGTGGCTATTACAGAAACGACCTGCCCATTTTCCAATGTGCTTGTAGAAAATACATTGCCTGAGCCGGATTGAACAGAATTATTATCAATAAAAAATTCGTAATTATTATATCCGTCGGGATTAGCAGTGAAAGTTATAAGTTGTTCCGAATGAATAGGATTATCACCCCAGTCATTTATTAATGTTACATCAGGAATTGGATTAACATTTATGGTAATATCATCTGAAGAAGAACAGCCATTTTTGTAATAAACAGTAACAATATAAGTTGTTGTATCAGAAGGGATGCATAATATAGTAGCTGTGACATCACCTGTACTCCATACATACGAATCGCCACCGGATGCTGTAAGTACTGCTGTATCGCCAAAGCAGATTGTCTGATCCGGTCCGGCATCAGCAACAGGTGTAATTAAAACAGTTACAGTTATATCATCGGTATTGGAACAGCCATTTGCATCAGTAACAGTAACAGTATAAGTTGTAGTGGCAGATGGATCTGCTACAGGATTAGAAATATTTGGGTTACTTAAATCTGTTACAGGGCTCCATGAATAGATTATACCGCCCGATGCATTAAGATTCGTCGAAGATCCATCACAAATTGTGTCATCACTTCCTGCGTTTGCTGTTGGCAAAGGATTTACCGTAATTACAATGTCGTCTGATGCAGAATTACTATTATCATCTGTCACAATAACAGTATATGTAGTAGTAACGGTCAGATTTACAACAGAAGGATTCGAAGTGTTTGAAGTAAATGTTCCCGGGTTTGATGTCCATGAATAGTAATATTGTGGGCATCCATCCCAAGCAGTAGGACTTCCTCCAAGATTTACACTGTCTCCGGCACATATTGATTGCGGATGGCCGGCATCAACAATCAAAGGATATTGTATAATAATAGCTGAATCGGTAACAGTACAGCCGTTAGCATCGGTAACCGATACGTAATAGGTTTCTGCACCAAGGTTGTGAATCGTATCACTTGTAGAAATTATAGTATTTGTACTATCCGACCATGAATATGTATATGGCGGAGTGCCACCGCTGGCAATAA
>JBBAAT010000227.1:0-4726 GCA_041658145.1 Bacteroidales bacterium
TTGATAAGGCAAAAAAGTTATGGCCAGAATTAGAATGGATAAAAAACGCAGATTTGCGTGAAAAGACCACCAATACCTGGGCTTTGGCTCTTCAAAAAAGCGTTCTGACAGTAGATGATTTAAATACTATACCATTTACGCTGCTCGCAGGTCCCGACCTTAAAGTAACATTCATGGGGCATAAAAGAGCAGTTGTTCATATAGCAAAGGATTGCGGCGAACAGATGAATAAATTCTTTAAAAACGACTTGCCGGTCAATATGGATGTATTGATTGCAGGCGCTGTCCTTGCAGATGTGGGCAAGTTGCTGGAATATGAAATGAAGGATGGAAAATCAATTCAGGGAAAATACGGAAAATACCTGCGTCATCCGTTTTCAGGTGTTTCGTTAGCTGAACAATGTGGTGTTCCTGCAGATGTATGCCATATCATTGCAACTCATGCCGGCGAAGGAGATATGGTAAAAAGAACCACTGAAGCATTCGTAGTCCACCACGCCGACTTCATGACATTTGAACCATTTAAAGACAGATTAAAATAAAAAATATGAACCTGATAGAAAAAATCCTTGCAAAACATGCCAATAAATCATCCGTTAAACCCGATGAAATCATCGACGTTTTTATTGATTCACGTGCTGCCCGCGATTTTGGCGGCGCCAATGTGGTGAAAAACCTTCTTGACAATGGTCTTACCGTTGCTGATCCCACAAAAACAGTTTTTACTTTTGACTGCAACCCCGGCGGATCAGATCAGAACTATGCAAAAAATCAGCATTACTGCCGCCAGTTTGCAAGAGAAAACGGAATCAAAGTGTATGATGTGGATGCAGGTATAGGCACTCACATCGCCATTGATAAAGGCATTGTATGGCCCGGAAGTACTTTTGTTTCCACCGATTCGCATGCAAATATTATGGGCGCTATCGGCGCTTTCGGACAAGGTATGGGCGATCAGGACATAGCTGCAGCATGGGCTAACGGCTCTGTTTGGTTTAAAGTACCTCATTCTGTAAAGCTGAATTTCAAAGGGAAAAAAGCAGCAGGTGTTTCTGCAAAAGATATCGTTTTGAATTTGCTTTCAATTTTCGGCGCTAACAAGTTGTTGAGCTATTCCGTTGAATTATACGGTGAAGCCATTGATGCGCTAACTCTGGATGAACGAATTACCATAGCTTCCATGGCTACCGAAATGGGCGCAATCATTCTTTTCTTTACGCCAACTCCTGCTATTATCAGTGAGCTCGAAAAGAAAACCTGTAAGCGTTACGACATTATCAAAGCTGATGCTGATGCGCAATACGATAAAGTAATTGATATTGAAATTGATAAGTTTGTTCCTATGGTTGCCAGACCCGGCCATCCGCATGATGATATATCTGTTGACGCTGTGAAGAAAACGAAGATAGATTCCGCATTTATCGGAAGCTGTACCAACGGACGTATTGAAGACCTTAGGATAGCCGCAGCTGTTTTGAAAGACAGAAAAATTGCTCCGGCTGTGGTTTTGAAAATTGTTCCCGCTACCGATGATATCTGGCAACAAGCTTTAAAAGAAGGCTTGATTAAAATTTATAAAGATGCAGGCGCATTGGTAGCAAATGCAGGCTGTGCAGGTTGTGCAGCAGGACAGCTCGGACAAAACGGCCCCGGCGAAATTACCATAAGCACCGGAAACCGCAACTTCGAAGGCAAGCAAGGCAATGGTTCTGTTTATCTTGCATCACCGGCAGTTGTGGCTGCTTCGGCAATCGCAGGTTATATCACTACTCCTGATGACATCCCCGCAACGCCTGCCGTGTTTGAACAAAAAGAATACCTGAAAAAGGGCGCAGTTGTAAAAAATGCAGTTAGTGAAAAACCATTGGTTGCCGAAGGCAGGGTGTGGATTATCAATAAAGACGATATTGACACCGATATGATCTATCACAACCGTTATCTGACCATCACAGATATTAAGGAAATGGGACAATATACATTTGATAACCTTAAGGGTTATGCAGATTTTGCCAGGAAAGCGCAGCCCGGCGATATAGTTATTACAGCTAAAAACTTTGGCGCCGGCAGTTCGCGCCAACAAGCTGTTGATTGTTTTCTTTCCCTTGGCATTTCATGTATCCTTGCTGAATCTTACGGAGCAATTTACGAAAGAAATGCTATCAATGCCGCTATGCCTATTCTTACATACAATCCCGAAACCATTGCGTCTATTGAATTACAGGATGGCGACAAAGCAAAAGTGGATATGGCAAAAGGAATCATTACAAATTTGCGCAACAGCAAAACCGCTGATATCAATAAGTTTACCGATGTGCAGATTGATATTTTCAGGAAGGGTGGGTTGTTAGGGTAAAACGCATACTTCTACCTACATACTAATATTATCTAAGCTTTTAGATTTTTTTACCAACCATTTTTTACTATTATACCTTTAATATTCAATCTCTACAATTATCATTGAGAGTTCAATATATTCGGCATCGCTTAAGGCTACCGCCCTTAATAAATATATTCCGGAAGAATAACCTAAGCTTTTTGCACTGAAATTAAGAGAGAATTTCCCTGCCTGATTGGTTCCATTCACTATAGTATGAATCTTAATGCCAAATTGGTTATAAACCTCTATGCGAACCAAACTTTCTTTCAGTAAATCGTACACAATATTTAATTGTCCGGAATATGGATTTGGCGAGGCATTTAATTTTAAAAGTTCAACTGTTTTAATCTCATTCTCATTGCAAGCTCCAATATAATCGCCATGCGCCAGATGCGCATCCAAAGCATTAACACTTATGGTAATGGTTTGCGGATTGTCAGGATTACCTGGCGTATAATGGCAAACCTCTATTTTTCCATTTCCCTGTGCAAATACACAGTTATTGTGAAAAAACGCTACAACTGCTACAGTTATAACTGCGGAAATCAGAGTTAAAATTTTCATAATTTGGTCCCTTCCTATCGTTAAGTTTATATAATTATTTGATACGAATAATATATAATTTTATAATTCATCTGACATTTTATGTAAAGATACAATAATAAAAAGGCAAAGTCAAGTTTTTTGTAAAAAAAATGCAGAAAAAGGTTAAAAATGCCGGATTTTTGAATTTAAAACTGATGTTACGCAAATTTCATATTTGTTTGTTAGTGTCACTCAGAGAAATTCAAAAACCCTTTGGGCTTTTCTACCAATGAAATGACATATTTATTTTGCCTTATGTATGATTAATAAAAGTGTCACATTGAGCCGTTCCATTTTCAGGAACGTGTCGAAATGTGGAATGTTTCAGTAAGAAGTTATTCATGATAATAATTTTTATAATTTCGGTCGACTTCCCTGCCTGAACTGCCGTTACGGCAGGCAGGGACACATTCCGCAAGTGCGGAATGGCTCAGCCTGACCGAAATACAATCAATATTTAACTTGTTGATTTGCAGTAAACAGGAAAAAGATGTCATTGGTAGCACAATCACTCGTCAGGTGGGGGATGCTTATTTTGAATACAAAGGCGATGGAGGCGCTGCTCCTGTAATATTTGGCGAAAAAGGCGATGAACCGTTGCCGGGAGTTACAACACTTGAAAGTTGGCTAAATATTATTTTGATGTGCTGGGTTCCGATAGCAATTAGAATCAAACTATTATTCATAACTGAATTGCAAACCGCAAATGTCACTCAGAGCCAGCCATTGCGTAGGCTTGTGAGGAAGCGGCTGTGTCGAAGAGTGAATATTTATCAGTCGACTTCGACACGTCCCTAAGAGGGGACGGCTCAGCCTGACTGATCGGTATATATAGAACTCTTGTTATTGTTAATGATTAATTATTTCCGGCACCTCAAAATAAAATTTAACCTGAAAGTTTGGGATTGGGTTTGAATCCTTTTAAAAAAGAATTATTTCCTATGCGAATGTTGATGATGTAAAAAAATATTAATTGAAAAAACTTTTACATAGCATAAACAATACTTCGGTAATTATTTTATTCATTTTAGGCTAAAGCCCCTTGATAGCGCGGATTTTGAATTACCACGACCTTTGGTAGTTGAGCGTAGTCGAAACTAAGGTCGTGGTAAGTGACAAGCTCATCTGACACTAAGGACTTTAGTCCAATTAATCGAGAAATTAACGAACTATAAATAAAACATCATATTATTAGGAATTATCATATTTTTACCTTATCTTTGCGTATATGTAGTTGAAAGTCGCAATATGAAAACATTTTTACATACCATATTAAAGGATATGAGGTGAACACGAATGCATTTGTACTTGATGAAATAGGGCAAGATAAGGACGGAAAAAAAATAGAGGTGCTTATCGGCGTTTTTCTCATGCAGCAATGGGGCATAGCTCTTATACCCGAAAAAGAAGATATTGATATGACTCATTACTCAAGAGAATTTGTTGAATTTTAATAAATATACGTTATGTTAAAACTTTTACATACCATGAAAAAGAAATTTACTGCCTCCTGCCGCTGCCTTCTGCCGCTTAGCAGAGCCCTCTTTGCTGTTGTAGCTGTTGCTTCGCTCTTGCTTTTTAGCACTGCTAATGTGTTTGCTCAAACAACAACTCAAACATTTTCAACAGCCGGTACATATACCTGGACATGCCCTGTGAGTGTAACCTCAGTTAAGGTTGAATGTTGGGGCGGCGGTGGCGGCGGTGGAGTTGTTGCTAATAGTGGTGGTGGCGGTGGTGGCGGCGGCGCTTATGCAAGAACAG
>JBBAAT010000228.1:0-4692 GCA_041658145.1 Bacteroidales bacterium
TAATAAGATTCACTGATGCTATATAAGTCTTGTTAATGTTAGGAGAAACATAAAATGATTCACAATCAACAGGAGGAATAAAACCATCCATATTAGGATCGCGAACGCCTCTATGATAAATATTGTTTGATTTAGAAATATAATAAATAATGTAAGAATCGTTTCTATAGGTATGCGTCATCCAACTTTGCACTATATGCTGTTGCACATGGTCAATGAATCTTGCTCTAAATTCACGGGATTTTTCAATTATATCAATTGCCTCAATAATTTTTTTGTCATTTTGATTTTTTTTCTTTAAATATTCAAGGAATTTTTGAATACTTCTTATTGGCATATCAACTTTCCATACTTTTGGTGCTAGATGAGTCAATACAAGAACAAGAGTTGATATTAAAGCATAAACATGTTGATTAAAACCCTCAATTTTGTCAACTAAGATTAATTGAAGATGTGTTGTGTCCTCTTTATTTTCTTTATTGCAAACTGCGTCACCTAAATCATCAGCGGCTTTATTTAACTCACAATATCGATTATGTAATCTTTGCATGTTTTCTATTAAACGATTTGAAACATGTATAGCCTTATCTTTTTTATCAAAAGCCAAAGAATCAATTCTTGGTGTTAATAATGGGGTAATCGAATCTCTAATTATTTTATTAATGTCTTGTTCCATAATGATTATAAAACTTGCCCATAACTTTTAGATTGCTGCCATTCCGTTTGTAAATGCTTACTTAATTTTCTTCTCATTTTTTCTTTCCCCAAAAATATCTAATTTTCTGAACCATTTGCTTCTGCGTTCAAAAATAAAAACTTCGCTTATCATAAACAAAAGTGCAAATGCAATAAAGAACTGAAACTGGTCTTCATAATCAGAAAATATTTTTGCTTCAAATTCCTTCTTCTCCATTTTATCTATTTCGTCAAATATCTTGTTTAGCCCGACTTCTGTGTTGTTTGCACGAACATAAATCCCTTTGCCTGCTGATGCAATTTCCTGCAACATTTGTTCATCAAGTTTTGTAACAACAGTTTTGCCGTCGGCATCCTGCTTAAACCCTGTTGTAACTCCTGATTTGCCAATAGGTATAGGGCTGCCTTCGGGAAGTCCCATTCCGATAGTATGAATATAAACTCCATTATCCTGAGCAATCTTTGCTGATTCTACGGCATCGTCTTCATGGTTTTCCCCATCGGAAATGATGATGATGGCTTTGTTCTTTGTTTTATCCTGGAAATTAAAAGACTTTAAAGCCATATCTATTGCAGCGCCTATAGCCGTTCCTTGTGCAGGGACGATATCGGTTGAAACAGTTGTAAGGAACATTTTGGCGGCAGCGTAATCGGTGGTAATGGGAAGTTGGTTGTAAGGTTTACCTGCAAAAACTATCAGACCAATTTTATCGTTTTCAAGTCGGTCAACAAGTTTGCTGATGGCTTGTTTAGCACGTTCCAAACGGTTTGGCTTGATATCTTCGGCAAGCATACTGTTCGAAACATCAAGCAATATCATCAATTCAACGCCTTTGCGTTTTCCTTTTTCGAGTTTGGACCCTGTTTGTGGCCTTGCAAGAGCAAGGATTAAAAACGCCAGTGCAACCATGAGAGCAATGAACTTAAGCAATGGCATGACTTCTGAAACATCGGGCATAAGTTGTGTAATAACAGAAATATTTCCGTATTTTTTATATGCTTTCTGTTTCCATCTTTTCATCATCACAAAAAGCAGAATAAATATTGCAATGACGAATAATCCGTAAAGATAATATGGATGGTAAAAATTCATTTTTTAATTTTATTTAAACTCTTAATGTCATGTCAATTTTGATATATCGTTTTGAGATTGCTTCACCTCCTTCGTCGGTTTCGCAATGACGTCATTGCGAAGGAGGAACGACTGAAGCAATCTATGCATATATGATTCTTAACATAACATGAACTCATAACTAATTAAGGAATACTCCTGTAAACAAGATATCTTGCAGTAAGTTCGATCAGGAACAGTATGAGCGCCAATAACACAAGCGGCATATACTCTTCTGTTTTTTTCCTGAACTCCATGACATCAATTTTTGATTTTTCCAACTTATCAATCTCTTTATAAATTTCTTCGAGTTTTTGTTTATTTGTTGCACGGAAATATTTTCCATTTGTAAGTTCAGCAATTTGCTTTAGCAATGCTTCGTCAATCTTTACATCTACACTTTGATATTGAATTCCGAAAGGTGTTTTGAAAGGATAAGGCGCCATTCCGAGCGTTCCAACTCCAATTGTATAAACCCTGATTCCGTATAGTTTTGCAATTTCAGCAGCTGTCATCGGGTCAATAGCGCCCTGGTTGTTGATACCATCTGTTAATAAAATGATGACTTTGCTTACTGCTTTACTTGTTCGTAAACGATTCACTGCTGTTGCAAGACCATCGCCAATAGCTGTGCCATCGTCAATCATACCGCTGTGAATATCGGTAAATAAATTTTTTAATACGGAATGATTTGTTGTGAGTGGACATTGCGTAAATGCTTCACTGCTGAAAACAACTAAACCAATCCGGTCGGTCGGTCGTCCATCAATGAAGTTCGTCGCTACTTCCTTGGATGCCTCAAGACGATTTGGTTTAAAATCTTCTGCAAGCATACTGCCGGAGATATCGCTTGCTATTATGATATCAATGCCCTCAATAGTAACATCCTGACTGCTGCTATGCGACTGTGGACGCGCCAAAGCAACAATAAGGAAAATCAATGCAAACATTCTTAATATAAAAAGTCCGTGATATAAACGTTGACGAATAGAACGAGGCGTTTTTTTAAACACGCTTGTGTCAGATATCTGAATATCAGGACTGATAGACTTATGTTTAAACCAATACCATACTGGCATCAATGGAATGATGATAAGGAAAAAGAGAAAGCCCGGTTGTGCAAAATGAATATTATACATAAAGATATTCATTGATATTAAAAGATATTAAGATATTTGGTTACTATTCACCCCGTTTTATTTAATATTTTTGACTGCATCCTGCCGCTGCCTCCTGCTTACTATTTTTTATTTTTTATTTCCGAAACCTGCTGTTCTGCCTGTGTTTCGGGTATGTCGGCAGGTTTTGTTTCTTTTACAAATTCAAAAGCATTATCAAGACAAATGTCGTGTTCGTTTGGTAGCGGATGTGCTTTAGCGAACTTGACAAGGTCGGCAAGGACAAGCATTTGTGATAACCTTATCTTTGTGTTATTTGCTATATCTGTAGTTTTGAATGACGTCATAATTTCATCCGTTGTCATTTCCATAGCTATAATTCCAAATCGTTTTTCAATGTATGTTCTGATGATTTCTGTGAGTTCAGTATAATATTCTTTCACTTTATTATTTTGCCAAAGTTTTTTATTTCGCAGTGCTTCCAATGCTTTCATCGCTTCCTCATGAGGTGGCAATTTGGGTTTTGAGAAATCTATCAAAGCTTCGCCTCTTCTGCGTTTACGTATGTAGTAGATCAAAAACCAGATAATGGCTGCAAGGAAAACGATACCTATCAGATAAGGCAATATTTCCATAAATGTCCATGGAACACTTAAAGGCCCTTTTATATCTTTTATTGCTTTAGTAGTGTCGACAGCTATGGTATTTACATTTAAAAGCAATGAATCTGTGAGTGCTTCAAAGTAATCGGTATCACCGTGATTCTTGTATTTAAAACTTATTTGCGGAATGTAAAAACTTCCGGAGTCAAAAGAAGTGATTGTATATGTCTGGTTTAAAGTAAATTTTTTCACATCTTTGCTTAGTGTGTCGATCTTTGATTTTTGAACGATCTCAATGTTTTTTGTGAATGTATCTTTCAGCTCAGGCCAGAAAATTGTGGTTTTGGCAGGGTAGGTGAGCTGTACCTTCAGTTTTATCTGGTCTCCTATTAAAATTTTGTTAGAATCAAGTTTGGCAGTAGCAATAACATTTTGAGAGAATGTATCTATTGCAGCAATGTATAGCAGAAATAATATGAAGACACGATTTTTTTTCATTCAATATTTTTTTATCACCACTAAATCACTTTCACCCTGTCACCGTTTCGCCCATTCAATTACATACTATCTTTATCAATTGTTTCTGTCTAATCACCACCTCGATTCACGTTTCTTAAACAGTTTCATCAATGGCATCACATAATCCTTGTCTGTATACAGTTCTACATTATCCACTCCACGTCTGATAAAAAGATCATTTAGCGCCTCATCGGATTTTATTTTATTTTCTTTAAATATTTTTCTTAATAATGTATTTGAAGTATCAATCCACCTTGTTGCTCCGCTTTCAGCATCTTTCACTTTTATAAGCCCTGCATCCGGTAGTTCTTTTTCTCTGACATCATTTATCTTCAGAGCAATCACATCATGTTTTTTATTAGCGATCTTCAGTGCATTGTCAAATTCCTTATCCAAAAAATCTGTCATTAGAAATGCTATGCTTTTTTTCTTGATCGCATTGGTTAAATAACGCAGGGCATTCGCAGTATCTGTGCCACTGTATTTAGGAGTAAAGTTGATCAATTCCCTGATAATTCGCAGAATATGAGTGGTCCCTTTTTTAGGTGGTATGAATTTCTCAATTTCTTTGCTGAAAAATATCACTCCGACTTTATCGTTGTTATGTATTGCTGAAAAGGCAAGTACAGCGGCAAGTTCAGTAATT
>JBBAAT010000229.1:0-4669 GCA_041658145.1 Bacteroidales bacterium
TTCGGAAATGATTTTGTGATTTCAAAAATTTCCATAGCCAACTTGTATGCAAGTTGATACACTTTCAAATCTTTATATCCTTGTTCCATATTTTATTTTTGACTGCCTCCTGCCGCTGCCTCCTGCCTACTACCTGAATAGTAAACTTAAACTTTAAATATTATTTAACTTCTTCTATAGAAAGCAGATGTTTTATTTTTCTGATCATGCCTTCGATCTGTGGCGTAGCTTCTACTTCAATTACCCTGTGCATTTTAATAATGCCAAGGGCGCGAAGCGTTCTTTTTTGACGCTCCGGACGGTCAATGCCGCTTTTTACTTGTTTTATTCGTAATTTCTTCATGTTCAGGTTATATTATAAACCGTAAATTATCTGTTGGTCATTAGTTGTCATACATAGTCATTCGCTTCGCTGCCATTGATAGTCAACAGTTATTAGTATTAATTTCAAATTTCAGAATATCCCAATATCAATGAATTTCTAATTTCAATCAAATTTTATTAATTTCAATAAATTTCTATCCATTAAATACTTTTTCCATGCTGATTCCCCTAAGTTGAGCAACAGTATAAGGATCTTTCATCTTCAACAGTGCATCAATTGTAGCTTTTACCACACTGTGAGGGTTCGATGAACCTTTTGATTTTGCCAGCACATCTCTTACACCAACACTTTCAAGTACTGCACGCATAGCACCACCGGCAATTACACCAGTTCCCTGCGCAGCAGGTTTTAAAAACACTAAGGCGCCACTATATGATCCTTCCTGTTCATGGGGAACTGTACCATTAATAACAGGAACACGAATAAGATTTTTCTTGGCATCGTCAATACCTTTAGCAATCGCTGTTGTTACTTCTTTAGCCTTTCCAAGGCCGTAACCTACTACTCCGTTTTCATTACCTACCACTACAATGGCCGAAAAACTAAAAGTTCTTCCACCCTTGGTGACCTTGGTTACTCTCTGAATGCTAACCAGTTTATCTTTAAACTCGATTTCGCTTGATTTAACTCTTTTTATGTTTACGTTTGACATAGCAGTTTAAAATTTAAGTCCTCCTTCTCTGGCAGCTTCAGCCAAAGATTTTACTCTACCGTGATACAAATATCCATTCCTGTCAAATACAACGTTATTGATTCCGGCTCCGATAGAAAGTTCGCTTATCAGCTTACCAACAGATTTAGCCTGATCAATCCTGGTCACTTTCTTACCGGCAAGTTCTTTAGTTCTTGATGATGCAGATACCAGAGTTTTTCCGGCTAAATCATCAATGATCTGAACATATATCTCTTTATTGCTTCTGAAAACAGTCAAACGAGGCAATTCAGGTGTCCCTTTGATTACCTTGCGTATCCTCATTTTTATCCTCTTCCTTCTGAAGTCTTTCGTAATAGCCATTCTTATAGAATTTATTTGTTTAAATATTATTTTGCTGCTGCTGTTGCTGCCGATTTACCGGCTTTTCTCCTGAGCACTTCACCCATAAACTTTATACCCTTACCTTTGTATGGTTCGGGTTTTCTGAAAGAACGGATCTTTGCAGCAACCTGTCCAATCAGTTGTTTATCTATAGATTCAAGAATAATAGTAGGATTCTTTCCTCTTTCAGTAATAGTCTGCACTTTTATTTCTTTTGGCAATTCCATAATAATATTGTGAGAATAACCAAGTGTTAGTTCTAATAACCGATTGTTGTTTGAGACTTTATAACCTACGCCAACAAGTTCCTGTACAATTTTATAACCGGTAGAAACTCCAACAACCATATTATTCAGCAAAGCTCTGTATAATCCGTGAAGCGCTTTATGTCTTTTTTGTTCGGTACTTTTTTTCACAATCAGGTTAGCATCCTGAACTTCAACAGTAATAGCAGGATCAAGAGCTTGCTGAAGTTCACCAAGAGGACCTTTCACAGTTACAACATTTTTATCGGATACATTAACTGTAACACCTTTGGGTAATGCAATCGGTAATTTTCCTATTCTTGACATTATTTTCTCTCCATTTGTATTAACTAATATAACAAAGTACTTCTCCGCCTATTTTAAGCTTCCTGGCCTCTTTATCTGTCATTACTCCATGAGAAGTTGACAAAACAGCTATGCCCAAACCATTTATCACCCTTGGTATCCTGTTAGAATCGGTATATTTTCTTAAACCTGGTTTGCTGATCCTGTCTAACCTGGTGATAGCCGAAATTTTGGTTACAAAATGATATTTTAGCGCTATTTTAATATTACCAGGAACACCCTCTTCAAATTTATAATTCAGGATATATCCTTTTTCAAACAAAATCTTTGTTATTTCCTTTTTAATATTTGAAGAAGGAACCTCAACTATCCTATGATTAGCCAAAACGGCATTTCTAATTCTTGTCAGATAATCTGCAATTGGATCGGTAATCATATCTACTGTTTTTTAAATTATTAGTCATTTTTTTAACTATTTTTTTACCAGCTAGCTTTTGTAATTCCAGGAATTAAACCGGCAAGCGCCATTTCCCTAAAATTGATACGTGAGATACCAAACTGACGCATATAACCTTTTGGCCTGCCAGTTAATTTGCATCTGTTATGCAAGCGGACGGGTGATGCGTTTTTTGGGATTTTCTGCAATCCGGCATAATCACCGGCAGCTTTTAAGGCTGCTCTTTTTGCAGCATATTTATCCACGAGCTTCTGTCTTTTTACTTCTCTTGCTTTAACTGATTCTTTTGCCATAATAATTTATTGATGTTATTTCTGATTTCTAATCGGGAATCCGAATTCTTTTAAAAGCGCCAATGCTTCTTTATCGTTTTTGGCCGAAGTAACAAAGGTTACATCCATTCCCATGATCTTGGCTATTTTATCAATATTGATTTCATGGAAGATAATCTGTTCATGAATACCGAGTGTATAATTCCCTTTTCCGTCAAATCCTTTGTCGCTAGCACCTCTGAAGTCCCTGACACGTGGCAGCGCCACGGATATCAACCTGTCGAGGAATTCATACATTTTGTCACCACGGAGTGTTACACGAACACCTATAGGCATTCCCTTTCTCAGCTTAAAATTAGAAATATCTTTCTTTGATTTAGTAGGAACCGCCTTTTGCCCTGCGATCATTGTCATTTCGCTTATTGATACATCTATGAGTTTTTTATCTGCAATAGCAGTTCCCATACCCTGATTTATGCATATTTTTTTTAACTTGGGTACTTCCATGTTATTTCTGAATTCGAACTGCTTAACAAGAGCTGGAACGATTTTTTCATTATATTTGGTTTTTAGCCTGGGTTTAAATTCCATTATTTAATTTCCTCCCCTGTTTTTTTTGAGTAACGAACTAATTTTCCTTTACTGTCTGCTTTTCTCCCGATACGGGCAGGTTTACCTGAATTATCAATAAGCATCAGATTGGAAATATGTATCGGCGCTTCTTTTTTTACAATACCGCCTTTGGTATTTTTTGCATTTGGTTTGGTGCTCTTAGATACCAAATTGATGCCTTCAACAATAGCCTTGTAATCGTCAATCAGGACTTTCAGCACTTTTCCTTCCTGACCTTTTGAGTCCCCTGCTATTACCTTTACGATATCTCCTTTTTTAATATAAATTTTATATTTCATAATATAATGTATGATTATAGCACTTCGGGTGCTAATGAAACAATTTTCATAAACTGTTTTTCCCTGAGTTCCCTTGCAACGGGGCCAAAAATACGCGTACCCCTTAATTCATCGGTAGGTGTAAGCAGCACAACAGCATTATCGTCAAAGCGGATATAAGATCCGTCGTTTCTTCTAATCTCTTTATTGGTCCTTACCACTACCGCTTTTGTAACGGTACCTTTCTTGATATTACCGGATGGAATAGCGTCTTTTACAGTAACAACTATTTTGTCGCCTACACTGGCATATCTTCTCTTGGTGCCACCTAATACCCTGATGCAAAGAACTTCTTTCGCTCCGCTGTTGTCAGCTACTGTTAATCTGGATTCCTGTTGTATCATAATTATTTAGCTCTTTCGATGATTTCTACTAATCTCCAACACTTATTTTTGCTCAACGGACGAGTTTCCATAATCTTGACAGAATCGCCAATGTTGCAATCGTTCTTGTCGTCGTGAGCCATGAAAGTGGAAGTTTTTTTTACGAATTTTCCGTATTTCGGATGCTTGATCTTTCTTTCAACTTCCACAACAATAGATTTGTTCATTTTGTTGCTCACAACCAAGCCGACTTTCTCTTTTCTTAGGTTTCTTACTTCCATTTTAATAAAATATTAATTACTATTCACCCATTTGTATATAGTAGGCAGGAGGCAGCGGCAGGAGGCAGTTAATTTTTCGGTAAAAATTTTTCCGGATTATTTACCATACTTCCAAGCATTCTCCCAACTTCTACATATTCCTTGTATAATCTATCGCGAATTTCTTGCGAAATGTATTTGCAATCTTTTGAAAAATCGAGCCATATTTGTGTTTCTGTACATTCTCCATCAGCATCGGTCATTTTACTTGAAAAATGTTTAGGGTATTTACGCTTTCTGTATCCTTCTCCTATATTTACGCAAACTGATCTTGACGACCTTCTGATTTGATCTGTCAGGGAATAAATTTCCTCTTTCGGAAATGATTTTGTGATTTCAAAAATTTCCATAGCCAACTTGTATGCAAGTTGATAC
>JBBAAT010000230.1:0-4657 GCA_041658145.1 Bacteroidales bacterium
ACTGCAAATTCCCCATTTTGTACTTTGCATTTCACGGAGAAAAAAATAAACTTCTTCTGGGGAATAAAAAACCGTATTCTCTCGACAACCTTGCTGAACATCTGGCTGGGAAATGCAGTAATTCCATCATTATCTTCGGCTCATGCAGCACGCTTGCCATCAGGATGAATTATCTGAAAAGGTTTTTAGATAAGACAGGGGCGCTTGCCATCGGCGGTTACCAGGCAGATGTGGATTGGCTGCATTCCACGGCTTTTGAAATGCTTATCTTATCGCAGATGCAGGAAAATGAGTTCTCAAAAAGAGGAATATCTGCTATTGAGAGTAAAGTAAATAACATTGTACGCAAATTCAGAAATGAGTTACAGTTCCGAATGGTAACATCAAAAGAACTAATGTGAAAAATGACAAAGCTAAGTGTGAATATTAACAAGATTGCAACTTTGCGTAACGCACGCGGTGGCAATCTTCCCGATATATTAAAGGCTGCTGTTGATTGCGAATGTTTCGGAGCGCAAGGGATAACTGTACATCCGCGCCCTGATGAAAGGCATATCCGTTACAAAGACGTTATTGATCTGAAACCGGTTATTACAACTGAATTTAATATCGAAGGCTATCCCTCTGAAAATTTCATATCGCTTGTTTGCAAAGTCATGCCCACACAAGTAACTCTTGTCCCTGATCCACCTGATGCCATTACATCCAATGCAGGATGGGACACAATAAAAAATGAGGGATTCCTGAAAGAAGTTATTACCGAATTCAAAAAGTATGGCATCAGGGTTTCCATTTTTATTGACACCGAAACGGACAACATCCGAAATGCTTTAAAAACGGGAGCAGACAGGGTTGAATTATATACCGAAAGTTATGCAAAACATTTTTCTGAAAACAAGGAAAAAGCAATAGAACCATATATAAATGCGGCAATAGCTGCAAATGAAGTAGAACTTGGCCTTAATGCAGGCCATGATCTGAACCTTGACAATCTTAACTATTTCGTAAAAAATATTCCAGGACTGCTGGAAGTCTCGATTGGCCATGCTTTGATATGCGACGCCTTATACTTCGGGCTTGAAAATACGATTCAGATGTATTTGAATCAATTGAAAAAGTAATCATTTCGGATTGACAGTAGCGTCAGGTCTTCTTTTGTATGCTATCCGGGATATAAAAATACTCAATTCATACAGGCAATAGAGTGGAATACTTACCATAATCTGGCTAAACACATCCGGGGGTGTTATAATAGCGCCAATGATGAGGATAATTACAATTATATACCTTCTCTGCTTTGAAAGAAAACCAGGAGTCAATATTCCGATTTTTGTCAGGAAGTAAACAAGTATTGGGAACTCAAAGACAAGCCCCGTGGCAAAGGAGAGGTTGGTAACCGTGCTAATGTATGAATTAAGAGAGATGTAGTTTTCAACACTTTCGCTGACTTTATAAGTGCCTAAAAAATTTACGGTCAGGGGAACAATAAGAAAATAGCTGAATACAACTCCTGTCAGAAAAAGAAAAGAAGTTATAAAAACAAAACCACGTGAATATTTTCTTTCTTTTTCTTTTAATGCCGGTTTCACAAATCGCCAAAATTCCCAAAGAACATAAGGTATTGCCAGGATCAAACCTGCAATTATAGAAACCCAGACAGAAGTGGTCAACTGTCCAGACATATTTGTATTAATGATTTTCAGATTAAGGTTATTGAGACAGAAATATTCGACATTTATTTTATTTCCAAACCAACATAAAAGTTTGTTAGTAATAAAACCCTGTTCTTTTGGTGCAAGGATGATCTCATCAAAAATAAATTTATTATATATAAGAGCCAGAGTTGCCATTACAACTATTACAATAGCTGAACGAATGAGGTGCCAACGGAAAGCCTCAAGGTGTTCCCAGAAAGACATTTCTGTTTCAGGTGTATGTTGTCTTTTTTTCTTCTTTGTGGATATTTTTTCCGACATGATAAACAAAATTATAAATTTTTCCAGTATTACCTCATTTTATACATATGTGCTATTTTAACCCGATTATACTGTAAATGGTCATTTGACATGATACTTTTGATCCCGCAATGCGGGAACCTTTGATATGATACTACCAAGGTTTATTTGACATTCTTTTTTTTCAATAATGAAATAATTGTATCTTTGTTGGCGATTAATTGTTGTTTTTTCTTTCATTAAATATTTCTTTAATATGAAAAAAAATGTTTTTGCTTCATTATTCCTGTTTTTTATTGTGTATTCAGGGTTTTCACAGGTTTCTGAGTTATTCAGGAATAAATACACTTTGGCAGAAAATTATTTAATTGATGCTAATTATCAGGACGCATTGCCAATTTTTTTGTATCTTGATACTCTCACGCCCGGTAATCCAAATATAAGTTTTTATATTGGCGTATGTTATATCAATTCGATGCAAGATAAATCGAAGGCCATTCCTTACTTAGAAAGAGCGGTTGAGAATGTTTCTCTTGATTATGTCAGTATTCCCGACAACATTACCGCCCCTGTTTTTGCCTTTTATTATCTTGGTCGCGCTTACACGATTGCAAATAAAATTGATTCAGCAATCACGTATTTTGAGAAATTTCAATATTATCTTACCGAAAACGACAAAGATCGAATAAAAGATGTTAATCGCCAGATTGAAATATGCTATAATGCAAAGAAACTGATGGCGAACCCGGTAAATATTAAAATTGAGAATCTCGGGAAGTCGATTAACAGCCCATATCCGGATTATTCACCTGTTATTTCAATGGATAAATCAATTATTATTTTCACATCCCGCAGACCAGGGTCATCATGCGGGAAAAAAGATATAGACGGAAAATTCTTTGAAGATATTTATGTTGCAAATTTAGGTGAGGATAAAAAAAACTGGGGAACTAACTTTAGAAAAATCGGTGCAAATATTAATACTTGCAGGCATGAAGCTTCAATCAGCTTGTCTTATGATGATAAAGAGTTATTCATTTACAAAGACGATAACGGCGATGGTAATATTTATGTAAGTCATTTTAAAAATGACGAATGGTCTGTTCCTGAAAAACTTCCTTCCGATATCAATTCAAAAGCGTGGGAAACACATGCCTCTCTTAGCGCCGATGGAAACACATTATTTTTTACAAGTAACCGTAAAGGGGGCTTTGGCGGCAGGGATATTTATATGAGCGAAAAACTTGCAAGTGGTAAATGGTCTAAAGCTGTTAATCTGGGACCAAAAATCAATACCGAATACGATGAAGACTCACCTTTTATTCTTTCTGACGGAGTTACGTTTTATTTTTCATCCAAAGGTCATGAAAGTATGGGAGGGTTCGACATTTTTACATCGACACTTTCGGAAGAAGGCTTTTGGTCGGAACCTGAAAATATAGGTTATCCAATAAACACAACCGATGATGATGCGTTTTACGTACCGACTAAGGATGAAAAGCATGCCTATTATTCGTCGGTCAAAGAAGGAGGATTGGGAGATCAGGATATTTACAGACTTAGCATTATTACACCCAAAAAGTTAGTGGCACATCTAAAAGGGATAATTTTTGATGAACTTTCATATAAGCCTTTAACTGCTAAAGTTGAACTGGTCGATGCAAAAACGAATGAAATTATTGCAAGCTTTACCAGCGATAATGAAACCGGAAATTATTATGTTTCTTTACCCACAGGGAAAACATTTAACCTGACCGTGACTGCTGAAAAACACATCCCTTACAAAGAGGCCATTTATATTCCTGATACGATTTCAAATCCTGATATCAACAAAGCTATCATACTTCAAAAACTACAAATTGCTTCTAAAATTCCAACTTCTGAGACTCCGGAAAGTAAAATTATGTTTGACAATAAGGAAATTATCGTTGGAGAACGCATTGTGTTAAATAATGTTCTTTTTGACAAATACAAATACACTTTAAGTCCGGAAGCGACAACTGAATTAGACAAATGGGTAATATTTCTGAAAGACAACCCTGCTTTGAAAATTGAAATTTCAGGACACACAGACAATAAAGGGACTGCAGAATATAATTATACCTTGTCCGATAACCGGGCAAAATCAGTGCATGATTATTTTGTGTCTAAAGGGATTAATAAAGACAGGATGAAATGGAAAGGATATGGATTCGATCAACCTGTGGCCACAAATAATACTGACGAAGGACGTCAGAAGAACAGGAGAATCGAAATCAAAATCACAAGCCGTTATTAATTAAGGTATAGGTTATACAAGGTATAAAGGTATAGGGGTGGTGGAAGTTATAGGTCTTTTCCCTTATGCCTTTATATACCTCTATTTCCCTATACCTAAACAGTTACAGTTATTCCCTGATATCAAGTTCTTTTATAATATTGATTGCCCCTGCGTATTTATCAACAATAAATAGTACATATTTAATATCCACACTAATTGTTCTCTGGTAATCCTCATCAAACAGAATTGGTACGCTCGTTGCCTCCCAATTGATATCAAAAACAATTCCTGTTAATTCTCCATCTCCATTGATAACGGGCGCACCCGATACTCCGCCGGTAACATCATTATTTGTAATAAAGTTTACATTAATTGCACCGTCGGAAGCATATTTCCCATAATCTTTATTTTCATAAAGTTGTTTCAGTTTGTCTGGTACTTC
>JBBAAT010000231.1:0-4611 GCA_041658145.1 Bacteroidales bacterium
TGGATTATGCGAACGAAACAATTTTACTTTCCCTGTTTCTTTTATCTGGTTAAATGCATGAAATATCACTGATGCCATGCGTCCTTTGTGATATTCGTTTGGACCGTAAACATTAAAAAATTTAACGCCAGTCCAGTAGGGAGGCTTTGTTTCCTGCTTCAGCGCCCATTTGTCAAATTCATTTTTTGATTCACCATAAGGGTTTAGAGGTTTTAATTTTTCAACCAGATCATGATTGTCGCTATAACCGAGTTCGCCCTTTCCATAAGTAGCAGCCGACGATGCATAAATAAGAGGAATGTTGTATTCAGCGCATGCGCTCCACATATCTTTGCTGTAATTCAGGTTTAGTTCATCAAAAACAGCTTTGTTGAATTCTGTAGTATCGGTGCGGGCTCCAATGTGAAATACAAAATTTACATTGGAATGATTTTCTTTAAACCGGTTGAAGAAATCGTTGCGGTGAATTTTTATAGCAAAGGCTTTGTCTCCGAGATTTTTATTTTTTGCAGGAGTTGAGAAATCATCAACAACAGCAATATCACTGTATCCTTCGTTGTTTAATTTAGTTACAAGACAACTCCCGATAAAGCCTGCAGCGCCTGTTACAACTATCATAATAAAATTTTTAGTAAAATTAAGAAAAACAAATCAATAAAAAATATTGTGGATTTGTAAAATTGGCTAAACGAAAATATTTTCATTAATACCGGTGATGATTTTTTTCTCTAAAGCTTTTTCAAACATAATGTTCACAGCATCCTTCCCTTCTATGCCAATATCTACCGTGAATTTATTTACATATAGCCCGATGTGTTTATACATCACATCATCATCCATTTCCTGCGCGTTCGCTTTGATAAAATTGTAAGCCGAACGGGGATTATCAAGAGCAAATTTCACACTTCGCCTGATAATCCTGTCAACTTTTTGTTTTAATTCATCGGGCAAAGAACGCTTTATCGCAATTCCGCCAAGAGGGATGGGCATTCTTGTTTGTTCTTCCCAGTATTCGCCAAGGTCAATTAATTTTATCAATCCTTTTTGCTTGTATGTAAAGCGATTTTCGTGAATGATTACCCCTGCATCAACTGTATCTTTCAGAATTGCATTTTCAATTTCCGAAAACAACATTTCTTTTTTATTGCCGGCTTCAGGAAATGCCATGCTAAAAAGAAAGTTGGCTGTGGTATATTTTCCCGGAATGGCAATGGAATATTTATGTATATCTGCAAGGTCAATTTTCTTTTTGCTGATTAATAAAGGCCCGCAATTATTACCAAGAGCGCTTCCTGAATTCAACAACTGGTATTTATCGGAAATATAAGCGTAAGCGAAATAACTGAGTTTTGTCACGTCGGGAACTCCTTTAAATGCACGCCTGTTAAGCTCTTCAACATCTGCCAATATAAAATCGAACGATAATCCTTCCGTATCAATCTTTCCGTGTATCATTGCATCAAAAATAAAAGTATCATTCGGACAGGGAGAAAACCCAATTCTGAATTCTGAATTCTGAATTCCGAATTCTGAGTTCTGAATTCTAAATTCTGAATTACCCTGATTCTCCTGAATATCAGCCATCTTAAAGAGTATTAATAATGCGAAAGGCAGTGTCGTTTAACTTTTCAATTGCCAAATCAATATTCCAGTTCTCATAATTTCTTTCTTCAACATAGTTTGAAATGGAACGTATCTGAGCACATTTTATTTGTTCAGCATTGCATATATGCAGAAATGCGGCGCCTTCCATCGTTTCAACATCAGGATTGAAAAGTTGAACAACCTTTTCAATTGAATTAGAATTACCATGCACTGTGTTTACCGTTATCCCTTTTACTTTCGGTAGTTTCTGCAGAACAGAATTTTTAATTTCATGCGTATTTTCAATTTGCCAGATAGTTTTTTCAAAACAGTTTTGCCGGATTTTCATTTCATCAAATTTCAGAAAAGAGTTTCCGTCCTCTGCTCCAAGTTCAGAAATAATATCCTGATGAACATTCACCACATCGCCTATTTTAATGTTTTTATTAAAAGAGCCGGCAATACCGAAATTAAAAGCGAAATCATAATTATTACAAGCGACGATTTTCCCTGTATGGTAAGCGCTTGAAGTCATGCCAATACCTGTAATAAGGATATCTATTTCCCTGCTCCCCATAAGATGATGCGAGAAATAATTGTCAGACTTTTCTGTCAATTCAGCTTTTTCAAAAATTAGTTTGATTTCGCTAAATGTTGCTGCTACTAAGAGTATCTTCATGTAAATGTCTAAGGATTTTTTTCAAATTTAATACGAAATTCCCGAATTAAGAATTTATGTATTTATTTTTTTTAGCAGGATAGGTGAAAGATATTCACTCAGATAGCTTCATGCGAATCTTTCAGAATATTGTAAAGAAATTCCCTTGCACGAAAGAGTTGTGCTTTTACGGTGCCAAGCGGGAGTTTTAATTCATCAGCAATTTCTTCGTAAGAAAGTTCCTGAAAATAACGCATCTCAATCAGCATGCGATAGCGGGGTTTAAGTTTTTCTACAATTTCCCGCATCAGTTTTATTTTTTGCTTTTTAATAAAATTCTCTTCCGGATCGGGCGCCAATGCAGGAATGTTATGCGCAATTTCCACTCCGTCTTCAGTCTCAAAAGATTTATCTATTGAAAAAGTCAATTTTTTTTTGCGGATAAAATCAATGCAGTTATTGGAAGCTATCTTAAAGAGCCACGTGCTGAAAGCGTAATCGGGAGTATATTGATGCAGATTCTTAAATGCCTTGCCAAAAGTTTCGATGGTGAGATCGTCAGCATCATCGGAGTTATTGGTCATTTTCAGCAGCATGAAATAAATGGAATCTTTATAATTGTTCATCAAACCGGCATAGGCCTTCTGGTCGCCCACGTTAACAGCGAGCTGAACAAGCTTATAATCGCGCAATGCTTTATCAGTAAGATGGGAAACTATTTCCATTTGTTTTCTTTCACAATTATGTTTAATAATGCTATCAATGGATTAAGCACTACAAAAAGAATATCAAATATTGGCGAAATTAATAATAAATTTTTTTCATCCAACTTATTCATGGTTTTTTTTAAAATTATCATCTGACTTGCAAGCCTCAAAACAAATAACGAACAAACAAGTATGATATTATAATAAGATAATATCAGAGCGAGCTTTACAAGCAGGAAAATCAGCGATGTGTAAAATAAAAAACAGCTTAGAGTGAATGCTCCCAGCATTATTTTATGAGAAGCCTTGTAAAGAAATCCGGTTGAGTAGTGTCTTTTCTTTTGGATTACCCAATTAGAGAAAGTAGTTTTTGGCGCAGAAAATGTATGGCTGAGAGGAGAAATTTCAATGCATGTATTATTCTTAGTGGCTACCTGATTTATGAAAAGATCGTCATCGCCGGAGGGTATATGGTAGTGCGAAGTAAAACCTTTTGATTGAAAAAAAAGTTTTTTATTATACGCCAGGTTTCTCCCAACCCCCATATAGGTATGGCCTGCCAGCGACCATGAAAAATATTGTAACGCGGTCATGATGGTGTCGTAACGGATCAACTTGTTCACGAAGCTTTTCTTTTTCTCAAAGCCACTGTATCCAAGTACAATATCAGTATTGCCGGTGAAATTATTCTGCATTTCCGCTATCCATCTGTTGCTTTTAGGTACGCAGTCTGCATCGGTAAGCAGCAGTAAATCGTGTTTTGCTGATTTTATTCCAACAGCAAGAGCAAATTTTTTTCCGGCAAAAAAATTCACATTCTGATTGATCGTTACAACATTCAGATGCGGGTATTTTTCAGCGAACGATTTAAGTATATAATGGCTGTCATCGTCTGAGCAATCGTTTACCACTACTACTTCGTAATCAGGATAATCCTGTTCAAGAATTAAGGGAAGGTTCTTTTTAAGATTTGTGTACTCATTTTTAGCACAAATAACAACTGATACAGGCTTATATTGGTTTGGGACAGCTACTCTTTTATAAAAAGCAAGTTTGCTAAAAATACCCCAATAGTATATCATTTGAATAAGAAAACAAGCTGCGTATAGAATGAATACAGAAAATAAAAATATATCGGATGTGATTTCCTTAGTAAACATTTTTTTAGTGAAATTGAATCATTATTGCATTTTTGTTTTTCTTTCTATAACAAGCCATTGGGGATATTGCGAATTTAAGATTTAATGTTCCATCCATTAGTTACCGATTAATATTTTTTCAATTTCCTCACTCGCCTTTGCCAATGCTTCTTTGGTTTTATTTTTTAGCTCTTGGGCTTGTTTTCTTATCTCTGTAATGTGTGAAGCTATTTCTTTTGCTTTGATAGTGGGGGAAGAGCTATAAGGCAAGGATACTGAATTGTTCATTATATGGAGTATTCAAGTCAATGAAAATAAATCCGGGATTTGAAACTTTTTTAAGCAGGTTATAAATTTTTATGCTTTCTGTATCTGATGAAAGATAAAATTCAATATTTTTCTCTATGTCTGCCTGAGCAAAGAGTTTGGAATCATTGGGAATAATATTACGTTCCTGTAATTTAAGATTGTCTTTATTTTGAAAAACAATCTTTGCAAATTCGCCTGTCCGTTTTGCATGGTC
>JBBAAT010000232.1:0-4610 GCA_041658145.1 Bacteroidales bacterium
GAGGTATCAAAATGTTTTTTTATTCGCTTCCGACTTAGAGGGTCGGGATATTAAACCGAAAAATTAATAAAACAAAAAAGTATTATCTTTGCCGGAGAAACTAAAAATAAAAGACCCTTGCGAGAAAAAGAATATTTCAAATACCTTGACAAGTTTGAGAACGAACGAATGCGAATGAAAATCAAAACGGACAAAGGAAGAATAATTGATATGGTTATTCAATATGAAACAAAAATCAGAGAAGCATGGAAACCAATTGTTCGTTATGACTGTTCACATGGTTTTTTTCACAGAGATATTATTTTTCCGGTCGGAGACAAAGAAAAAAAGGCAATTGCAATCACTAATTTAGAAACGGCTTTGAGTTATGCAGAGCAAGACATAAAAGACCGTTGGGAATTTTACAAAGAAAGATATTTTAAACTATTTAAAAAATGACTAATAAAGAAACAGTAGAAAGGAACATTGGTTTGACATTTGACTTTTTGCGGCAAATGCTTAAAGAACCGTCAATATTTGACAAAATACCAGACGGTTCTGTCATTGAATTTGTAGAAAAGGATTTTGCCAAGAGAGTAACAAAAGTTTCTGTCAAACCGAACAGATATTTAAAAGTTAATAGTCAATTTGAACTACTTGAAAATAAACGAAAAAAAGCCCACATCGCATAACAGGCGTTAGCATTAATATTAATTAAAAAAGTAATGAAAGTAAAAACATCAGTAAAAAAAAGAACACCCGAATGCAAGATTGTTCGCAGGAAGGGAGTGGTATATGTGATCAACAAAAAGAATCCCAAATTCAAACAAAGACAGGGATGATTAAGAATTATGAACAATTGAACAATTGAACAATTGAACATTGAACTTTGAACATGAAACCAATAACAGAATAACAACAAACGACAAACATATAAAATATGGCACGTATAGCAGGTATCGACTTACCTAAAAATAAAAGAGGAGAAATAGGACTGACATATATTTATGGCATAGGAAGAAGTAATGCCCGTAAAATATTGATAGAAGCCGGGATCGGGTTTGACAAAAAAGTTCAGGATTGGACCGATGATGAACAAACAAAGATCCGTAACGTCATAAATGATAAATTCAAGGTAGAAGGATCCGTTCGTTCAGAAACTCAGATGAACATAAAACGCCTTATGGATATTGCCAGTTACAGGGGTATCCGCCATCGTAGTGGTTTGCCATTAAGAGGCCAACGGACGAAAAATAATGCAAGGACAAGAAAAGGTAAGAAAAAAACCGTTGCTAATAAAAAGAAAGCTCCTAAAGGATAATATATAAATAAATGCAGAATTGAGAATGTAGCAAATTAGTGAAATAGCGAAATGGCGAATGGGTGAATGGGCGAAAAAACGAACATTTTAACCAATGACAATAAATGACAGCGAAGCGAATGACCATGAATGACGCCGAAGGCAAATGACAATAAATGACAGGTATTAATAATTTTGATAGCATAAATAAATATGGCAAAAACAACAAAAGTTACAAGAAAGAAAATCGTAAAAGTTGAAACTGTTGGGCAGGCACATATTTTTGCCTCTTTCAATAACCTCATTATCTCGTTGACCAATACAGCCGGACAGGTTATCTCCTGGTCTTCCGCTGGAAAGATGGGATTTAAAGGATCAAAGAAAAACACTCCTTACGCTGCTCAAACTGCTGCTCAGGACTGTGCAAAAGTAGCCTACGACCTTGGTTTGAGAAAAGTAAAAGTATTTGTAAAAGGACCGGGTGCAGGAAGAGAATCTGCAATCAGAAATATTCATGCCGCAGGTATTGAGGTTATGGAAATTGTTGATATCACACCATTGCCTCATAACGGTTGCAGGCCTCCTAAAAGAAGAAGAGTATAAAAAAATTATAAATTATAAATGATAAATGTTGAATTGTCAAAGTAAAATTTAATTCATCATTTAAAATTAAACATTAAAAATTAAATAAAAATGGCAAGATATATTGGTCCAAAAACCAGAATAGCAAGAAGGTTCAAAGCTCCGATCTACGGACCCGATAAGTACTTTGAAAAGAAAAACTATCCTCCCGGTATGCATGGGAGTTCTAAGAAGAAAAGAAAAACATCGGAATATGGCATACAGTTGATGGAAAAGCAGAAAGTAAAATATACCTATGGAATTCTTGAAAAACAATTTGCGAATACCTTTGAAAAAGCATCAGGTAAAAAGGGTATTACAGGAGAAAACCTTCTTCAGCTTATTGAAGCAAGATTAGATAATGTGATTTACAGGTTTGGAATTGCACCAACAAGGGATGGCGCAAGACAGTTAGTCTCACACAGGCATATTACTGTAAACGGAAAAGTGGTGAATATTCCTTCTGCTACTGTTAAAGCAGGTGATATTGTAGGTGTGCGTGAAAAGTCCAAATCTCTGGAAATTATCACCAACTCTCTTGCCTCGAGGATTAATAAGTATGCATGGTTGGAATGGTCTTCTGATACAATGTCAGGAAAACTCGTTAGTTACCCGCAAAGAGATCAGATACCTGAAAATATAAAGGAACAGCTTATAGTCGAATTATACTCCAAGTAATATACTAAATGAAATTGAATTTACAAAAAAATATTGAAGCGGAGAATGGGCGAATCGGTGAATTATCGCCCTTTCCCCGATTCTTCCGTTCCCCGTTTCATTTCATTATTTTTCGCAAACCTGTCTACTTTCAGTATAAATAAGTATTAGTAAACATTTAAATATATTTTAATGGCAATTTTAGCTTTTCAAAAACCCGATAAAGTCATCATGCTGGAATCCGATGGATTCAAAGCAAAATTCGAATTTCGTCCATTAGAACCCGGATATGGTATTACTGTCGGAAATGCTCTCCGGCGAATATTGCTGTCTTCGCTCGAAGGTTTCGCTATTACCTCCGTAAAAATTGAAGGGGCGGAACACGAATTCTCTACCATTAAAGGTGTGGTGGAGGATGTTACCGAAATAGTCCTTAACCTTAAACAGATTCGTTTTAAACGTCAGATCGAATCAGTGAATAGTGAAAAAGTAATAGTTAAAATTGCCGGACAGGAAACTTTTACAGCCGGTGATATTAATAAATTCATGTCTAGTTTTCAGGTTTTGAATCCTGAAGTGATTATCTGCCAAATGGCCCCTTCAGTGAAACTTACCATTGAACTTAGCATTGATAAAGGAAGGGGATATGTTCCGGCGGAAGAGAACAAGACACTCAATACGCCTATTGGTAACATTTTTATCGATTCAATTTTCACTCCTATTAAGAATGTGAAATTTAGCGTGGAAGACTACCGTGTGGAGCAGAAAACCGACTATGAAAAATTAGTTTTAGATATTGCTACCGATGGATCTATTAACCCAAAAGATGCACTTAAAGAAGCAGCGAAAATACTGATTCATCACTTCATGCTTTTTTCTGATGAAAAAATTACCCTCGATACTGAGGAAAAAGCATCAAGCGAGGAATTTGATGAAACTTCGCTGCATATGCGACAGTTACTTAAAATGAAACTCGTTGACCTTGATCTATCAGTAAGAGCATTAAATTGCCTGAAAGCTGCAGATGTGGAAACTCTTGCAGATCTTGTTCAGTTTAACAAAAACGACCTGCTTAAATTCAGGAATTTTGGTAAAAAATCATTGACAGAACTTGAGGAGTTGGTCAAAGCAAAAAACCTGCATTTTGGAATGAATCTGTCGAAATATAAATTAGATAAGGAATAACGGAAATGAGACACGGGAAAAAAATCAATCATTTAGGAAGAACAAGTGCTCACAGGCATTCGATGCTTGCAAATATGGCTGCTTCGTTGATTTTAAGTAAAAATAAAAGAATTAATACGACTTTAGCCAAGGCCAAAGCGCTCAGGACATACATAGAACCTCTTATCACCCGATCAAAGGAAGATTCAACGAATTCAAGAAGAGTTGTATTTAGCTATCTGCAGAACAAAGAAGCAGTTACTGAACTTTTTCGGGAAGTAGCAACAAAAATTGCTCAAAGACCCGGAGGGTATACAAGAATTCTTAAAACCGGATTCCGTCAGGGTGATAATGCCGATATGTGCTTGATTGAGTTGGTGGATTATAACGAAAATCTTCTTGTTGAAAAGCAAGATAAGAAAGCAAAAACCACCCGTAGAAGCCGTGGGGGCGCTAAAAAAGATAGCGCTAAAAAAGAAGAAACAGAACTGGAAGAAAAAGCTCCGAAAAAGAAGACTGCCAGGGAAAAAACTCCAGCAGTAGAAAGCCTGCCTACCCTGCCTACCGGCAAGGCAGGCGGACAGGCAAGCAAAGTGGAGAAACTTCCGGAAAATGAAGTTAATACCGAAACTACAGAAGAAAAAAAAGAAGATTCTGTTGAAACTAAAAACGAAGAATAATTTTTTTGAAAATATTCTAAGGATAAAGTATTTAACCTTTATCCTTTTTTTTTGAAAATAATATGTAATTTTAGCTTCGAATTCAACATTAATATTATGGGTCAGATAATTCATATTCAGGCAAGACAAATCCTTGATTCCAGAGGAAATCCAACAATTGAAGTTGATGTAACCACCGACAGTGGCGTAGTGGGAAGAGCAGCAGTTCC
>JBBAAT010000233.1:0-4511 GCA_041658145.1 Bacteroidales bacterium
TTCGGAAAAAATACGGAACATTTCATTATCTGAGTTTTGCCGCTTCCAAAAGAATAAATATAGGTCTATTTGAATCCATTATCTGGAAAACAGCAGATAGCACAGGTTTTCGCGGTTTTGACATTAATTATCTTAATCCGGTTATTTTTTTCAGGCCTGTAGAGTTCTCTCTCGGCTCGCCTGATAATGCGCTTATGGGACTTAATATTTCAACAAAAATTGGGAAAAATTATGTTGCTTACGGACAATTGTTGCTGGATGAATTTAAATTACACGAAATTACTTCAGGAAAGGGCTGGTGGGGAAACAAACAGGCATTCCAATTCGGAATTAAAGCTTTTGATTTATTTAGTGTCAAAAACTTATATTTACAAACTGAATACAATTTTGTAAGACCTTACACCTATTCGAGTCGTTCTTCATTACAAAATTATGGTCATTACAATCAACCGCTTGCACACCCTTTGGGTGCTAACTTTTGGGAGTCAGTTAATTTTTTAAAGTATAATTATAAAAGGCTTTTCGCTGAGTTAAAATTTAATTATGCAATATATGGCGCAGATAGCGCTAATATTAATTTTGGGAAAGATATTTTTCAATCGTACGAAACTCATCCGAAAGAATATGGAAATTATACAGGACAAGGATTAAAAACCACTTTAACGTACAAGGATTTCCGGATCAGCTATCTTGTTAATCCTGCTACTAACCTTAATATTTCATTAGGAATCTCCTACCGGACTGAGATATCCTCTTTAACCTGCAGACATAGTACATTTGTCTATTTTGGTATTCGTACAAGCCTTCATAATTTCTATTATGATTTTTAACCCGAATAATTAATCAGTCTAAGAAACTTCATGCCTAAGTGCCCGAAACAGGACTCGAACCTGCACATCCTTGCGAATACTAGTCCCTGAAACTAGCGCGTCTACCAATTCCGCCATCCGGGCAATAATAAATATGTCAAATTTATGATGGGAAATACCTGCCTGACACCTGCCAGCCAGTAGGCAGGGAAAATGGCAAAGCTAATACTAATTACATTTGACATTTAACATTTGACATCTGCTATTTTACATTAAAGTATGGTGCCCAGGACAAGACTCGAACTTGCACACCCGAACGGGCGCCAGCCCCTCAAGCTGGTATGTCTACCAATTCCACCACCTGGGCTAAAAAGTTTTGCAAATTTATTATAATTATTTTTACATTTACCAAAATACTGAAAAAACAGGAAGATTTTATTTCGGTTCTGAGTTTAATAACCCTAATCATTTATAAATCACAAAAAATGGGTGTATGACAAATTGCACATTATAAAAGCCCTGTCATTCCGAGCCCTGCCTGCCGAAGCGGCAGTACAGGCAGGGATAGCAAAAAATCTCATTAAAAATGTATAGTAGTTTAGTTAATATTATAAAAATGGCTGCATAATGCAATTTGTCACACACCATGTATAAATAAACTGTCCGAATACAATAAAACAAAATATCTTTGCACATTATTTAATACTTCTGACAATAATTTTAAGCGGAATCAGTTGATTTCTGTTAGATAATAAGATGAACAGTCTGGACGAAATAATATTTGACAAGAAAAATAAATCTTACGGCGCATACCAGTTAAGGAAAAGGTATAATAAGAACTTAAGCTATGGATTGTTTTTCGCTCTTATTATTTTCCTCTTCGTTACTGTATTTGCTTATATTGAAAGTCCCAATATTAATGATCTCGCCGACATCGAGCTGCAGCAGGAGATTGTGGAATATGAGCAATATAATATGTTAAAGAATATTGACTCTCTCCTGGTTTACACTTCTCCCCCAAAAAAGCAAATTGCTAAAAAAGACAATAAAACAATGGTTGTTGTCGACTCCATAAAACCTGAAACCGATACCGTAAAAATTGTAAAATATCCCGGTCAGGAGATAGACACATTAAAAAATGATAGTATTGCTCTTCTATCAGATTCTTCCAAAGCTGGAATCGCTAACGGAACAAGTGACGGTGCAATATTTACAAGAGTGGACGAATTGCCTGAGTTTCCAGGTGGTTTCGGAGCATTGAGACAATACCTTTTGCTGAACACACATTACCCCGAAGATGCCAGGAAGGCAAATATTAAAGGCATGGTGCAGGTACAGTTCGTTATCACCAAGTATGGCGACATAGATAAAGTGACCATCAAACAGGGAGTTAATACTCTTTTGGCCAATGAAGCAATGAGGGTTGTAAAATCATTTCCGAAATGGAAACCTGCCAGACGAAAGGGAAAAGCTGTGAGTGTATGGTGCGTACTACCATTCAATTATCAATTATAACCTGATGTTACGCAAACGGAATACGTCATTGCGAGGGAGGTTACCTGCCTTGCCGGCAGGCAGGCGACCGAAGCAATCTTAAAAAAAATGGAACGTTGTTATGATACGCTATGAATCGCGTCTTTACTTTTTTTCATACGCTCCCATATCCGGAGCCGCATCATTCGTGCGGTTGTGGCGGAGAATATCGAAAAGTGAAAATTTTTATTTTTCTGAAAAATTCGTAAATTTGATAAAACAACCATTGTGAGAAAAATACTTTTCCTCATTTTGTTTTATTCTTTCCTGCTTGACCTTGCTGCACAAGACAGTTTGCAGAAAGAGAATTTCTCATTAGGTTCTCAATTTACTGAACAAAAACAGGAAAATCATATCAATAGCTTTTCATCCGGGAATTATTGTCATTTCCTTTTGGATTCTGTAAAAAACAAAAAACGCGAATTACCGCAAATAACTGCAAGTGCCGGGATATATTTTCGTACATATTCGAATAAATATAGAAAAGGATACGGTTGGGAATTGCCGGAAGGAACAGGGATAAATGATTTATATATATATGGATTTGATTCAGATTTGGGTCGTTCATCTGGGGATTTCGAATTATCTTATCAGGATAAAAGAAAATTCATACAAACATTCGGAGCACTTTGGGGAAAATATAAAATTGACTATCATAATTATTTGAATCCCGATAATAACAGCTTTCTTGTGATGAATTATTCGTTTTCATATCCTCTGGCTAGAAAAAATAAAGTTTTAAACCCCTATCTGCCATTTTCTTTTTTTTATGGCAATATCAAAGCTGAATACAATAAAAATAATGCTTCCTTTATTTGCGAAAATTGGGATTACCATACAGATACAAGTTTTATTCATAATGACACATGGAATGATAAATCCTATTGCTTTCTTTTAACTGCAGGGCCGCAGTGGAGAGTATCGTACAAGCATTTTATTTTTAGCGCATCTTATAATATTTCTTTTGCCGGATTAATTCATATGAATCAGGTTCACATTGAAAACATAAAAGCAACTCCGCATAGCAGCACTACCAGTTTATATAGCAGTAGCAACACGGAAATTGATAAAAGCAAATTTTTAAATCCGGCAGACTTATATAAAAAAAGGCTGATGTTTCATAGCCTGACAATGAGTGCAGGAATCATGCTCGCTTCAGACAGGCCTCGTGTTCCAAAAGGTATGAAAATACATAAACCCGATTCGCTATATGTTAATGAAGTTAGAAGATCTGTCAAGCCAGTTAATGTTTTCAGTATAAGCCTTGGTCTTCAGATAAAAACTATAAATAGTGATTATATAAATGATTTTCGGATTGTTCCTTCAAATTCGGAAGACACCATATATCGTAACAGTTTTGCAACATCCAGCCGTTGTGCACCAGTAGCAGGTTTATCATATCAGGATAAGAAACTGAATTTATATTATGTCTCATTTGCTATGAATCCAGAGAGAAAATATATTTATGGTGGTGGTTCATATTCTACAGAATATCTGGAAGGGACCGGTTATCAATTCCAATATTCATTTGCAAGGCCATTTATAAAAAACCTTGTTTATAAAAATACTTTCGTACCATATTATGCTTTTAATTCAAAGCTGCTGTACAGTTTAAATAAATTCACTTACTATTGGAGTGATTTTTCTTCGGGTGGAACAAATATTAGGGACGAATCCTATCTTTTTCTTGTTTCATTTTCACCAACTGTTAAAAAGCAATTCAATCGGTTATCATTAACGTTTTCATATGAAATAGTTCTTTCAGCTTTCGCAAATATAAATCATTCTTACAATAAATGGTACCACGACTGGCATCCTCCGCAAGTTCATTATGATACTTCATACTGTTATACAAGAAATGAATATCTCAGCCCGATTAAACTTTTCAATTCGCGGTTAATGTTCAATAATTTTAACATCAGTATTGGTTATTCATTTAAATCCAATCCTTATTACAGTAAAAGAAAAATTGATACTGCTTCTTTCTTTTATAAAAGGAAAAATGTAATAACATTTGATGCATTGGGAGGGGGCGCATTGGGTGTTGCTATTGGTTATTCAAGAATATTTGGCATGCGTAACTTTCAATTCTTTGAAACAGGTACAAGTTTTGGTTACAGTGAAGCGTATGAAGATTTAATTTATCAATTATATTTCCTCTATTATGAT
>JBBAAT010000234.1:0-4499 GCA_041658145.1 Bacteroidales bacterium
ACTGCTGTTATTCCAAAAAACCAGAATATCAGATTATATTTTTTCTGGGTTTTGTAAATTTCTGTTGCAATATTACCAATTATCAGCCATTGAAAAATATAAAAGATTGTAACATTTTTCCCAACCCATTTCACAAAGCGCACTAATGGCGACTTCCCGGAATATTCCTCAATCAGGTTTGCAAACATTATATACCCGGCCATGAATAGCATCACCCATCCGAAATATAAAATGCCATGATGATAATATCCTCCTTCGCCTTTTAAATTATGCGCTATTCCTGCTGCATAAGGAATCATAACTCCGGCAGCGATAAGTAAAGGTATGGAAAACACAAGGCTGTGGCTTGGGCTGAATTTAGCAGATAGTTGATATTGTTCAACTGCAAAGCGGAAAGCAAATCCGATAAGTATGTATGCAAGCCACGGGAATACCGGGAAATATGACCACCCGAAATTTCCCCACAGGAAAGCATTTAAATAACTTGAAAATGTTAGTGGCACCCCAAATAATGGCAAGAACCTACCAATTAAGGCAATTATTAATGCCAACAGAAAATAGAAAATAATTTTTTCTTTAAAAAGTTTCTTAAGCAAACCAACGATAATAATACTTATCCCTGCAAGCGGCAGTATATCAACGCCAAAAATATATTTAAAAGGATCGGCATGTATCTCTCCTGAAAACACTGATAACAGCAAGTTAAAATTTAAACCAATATTCAGCAAAATCCCACCTATAAATAATATGCCTCCCCTTTTAAAGTAATATGAAGTTAGCCTGTCTGATGAAGCAAGGAAATATCCCATAACAGCCATGAACACGGGAGCACAGGGCGGCCCGCCAAGAAACAACGACACTTTCCCAATTATGCTGTCGTAAATCTCCTGTTTTGCAAACAACTCCATGATATGCGCCTGTATCATGAAAATCACGGCAATGCCCTTTAGCAAATCAGCAGTGGGATTTCTTTTGTTATTTATCTGGTCAGTTGCAGGCAAACGATTCAAAATTTAATTTCTAATTTTGTAATAAAGCCAACCTAAAAACAGAATAATGAAAGACAGTCTGAATTTACTATTTATAACTTCCTTCTTTCGCCTGAAACGGTAATCGTCAATCATCATTTTTAATTATCTTTCTTACTTGATTAAGCCCAGCCCTTCAAGCGCTGATTCGTCGTTGGGTTGAATTACTAAAACTTTATTGAATAAAACTTTAGCTTCTTTGTTTTTTCCCAAACGCAAATTTGTCCACGCAAAATACAAGGTATAATAATAATCAAAAGGATAGAGGTTAATAACTTGTTCAAAATATTTATATGCTGTGCTATAATCCTCTCTGCCATAATAAATTAAACCTAAGCGATAATTAGCGGTAGCATTTTTGGTATCTATCTTTAAAATATCATTATATTGTTTTATAACTTGCTCCCAATTACCGAGAGCAGCTGCGGGATATACATACCCTAATTTGGCTTCAATAGAATAAGGCATTAAATTGCTCGCCTTTTGATAGTATGCTAAAGATTCGGTAAATAATCCCGACATGTACATTAGCCAGCCGAGTCGTAAATTTATTTCATAAGATTTCTCAGAATATACTTTTTTCAAAGCATCAACAGCTTTATTATATTCTCCCGCATATTCCTGCGTATAACTATCAGCAAATGCTTGCTGTAATGCTTTGTCCTTATCCTGAGTATATGCGGAAATACTTAATAATCCGCATAAAAAAACTGCTGTTAATGATTTTTTTAAAGTTTCCATTTTATACCTCCTAATATTAAATGATTATTAAATGTATTATCAAATGTATTTAAGTGGTTCTTATTATTAATTTCTTTTATTATATTTTCTTTTGTCATATTGAGATACCGCAAAGACAGTTCAATATTTTTATTTACCACAAAAAGCAAAGAAAAACTTTTTCTTGATAAAATTTTATCATCAATATTATAAACGATAAAAGCGTTTTTTTCAACAAAATTATTCAAATGTCCAAGGGTATAAAAAACATCTATCCATAATTTGGGTAGTAATTTATAGCCAATTAATTGCTCTGCTATTAAATTGTTTTTAGTGCTTTGCTGATAAAAAAAAGTTGAGGTAAAATATAAATCAAGATTATTCAATGGAAATATAGTAACCATAAAACCGCCTTGCTTATGATAATTGTTATTTAGTTTAGAATAAGTTGCTAATAAGCTAATATCAAAAATACCAATATCTTTTGCCAAAGCCACAGATGCGGCATAATCTTTTAGCATTTTTTTTTCCTGATAAAGAATGAGTTTTTTATTAGCCGTGAAAGAGTAATTTAACTTATCAAAATTGACATTAATAACATGAAAAGCCGGGGTGAATGTAATGCCTTTGCCGAGATAAATTGTAGAATTAATATAATACTGCCTTTGATAAATTCTGTAATCATTTAATATACTTCCATTATACACTTGTATTAATTGTCTTTTCCCAATATCAATACTGCTTATAGAATGAAAAACAGTGAGGTTTTTAAAAATTGTGTGTTTTAAACCCACTGCTACATATCTCATATCTCTGGTAAGATTTTGCTCTCTTAATAAAATATTGGTATTGTTATTTTCATCTGCCGGTGGATTATTTCCTAAAGTAGGTCCTCCTTCAATATATATCTCATCAATTAGTTTGGATTTATTAAGATTTAGTTTTTCTTTAAGATTATCTGGAAATTTTTTTATAAGCGCTTTAGCTTGTTCATTTTTTCCTGAATACAAATAGCCGAAATATAAATACTCCATTGCAATTTCATCGGTAGAATTGAAATATAAAGCTTTTTCAAAATGCTCTGTAGCTTTACGGTATTTTTTTAGTTCGTAAAAAGCAATACCCGCTCTCATTCTCAGATAGTAATAATCTATTTTACTTTTTAAAGCATGTTTAGAAACATAAATCAGACTATCCCATTTTTGTTCGGTATAATACCTGTAAGTATATTCGTCAATAGTTTTAAAGTTATCAAAAGTTTGCGAAAGCCCGTGATATGCAAAAAACTGTAAAAAAATAATTATCAATATTAGTGTTCGCATATATACCGGCTTAAATTTTTATTCCGACAGGTCAGGATTACATTGTCACATTGTCCTATTGTCTTATTGTTTTATTGCTAACGCACACGTGTTTTTTGTTACTACTATCACGACAATTTAATTATGAAACATATTTTTAAAATCCAAAATTCAAAGTTCAAAAATCAAAATAAATCCAAAGTACCAAATTCAAAAATGCTTGGCAACCAGAAATCGCTTGGAATTTTGAAATTGGTTATTGAAATTTATTTGGGATTTGGGATATTGAGGTTTGGATTTTTTTAGTTTACATAAATGATGCAAAATTTATTTGTTGAGATACTACTGCCATTGCAAATCAAGTGTAATTTTTAGTTGGTTTTGCGTTAAAGTTATTGTTGGTGGATAAGCATTAGGAGGACTTGTATAATTCCCCATATTAAAAACAACTTCACGAACAAAAATATCATTTATTGGTAGCAACTGTGCATCCCATATTTGTATTTTATACCAGTTGCCTATTGTTGGTATTTGAAAATAGGGATTTAAATCCCAAAATACAGGCATATTGTATTGAGTAATTCCATATAGGGCTTCACTGCGGCCGTCTTTCAACAGGGTGTTATCTGGTGTTGTTATTTTATAATATGGATTTCTCGGGAGCATTTGGGGGAACGGCATATCTTCAAGAGTGATTTTTTTAATAAAAACCTGAGTTATATTTACTGGTATTACATTAATATAGGATAGTTTTGTTAGAGTATCGCTACCCATAATGTTTGAAACTGTAAGAGTAACATCGTAGGTTCCTGGCGTATTATAGACGATATTTTGAGGATGTTGCAGTGAAGAGGTTGACGGTGTTCCTCCTGCAAATTGCCATTGCCAGGTGGTGGGATTGTTAAGCGATAAATCTGTAAAGTTGACACTTTGTCCCACAGTAATATTTGTAACATTGGCAATAAAATCAGCAACAGGCGCTCCACCAGCAGCCACAACTGTGATATATGAATTTTTAGTCAGGGTGCTATCTCCAAAAGCATTGGAAACGGTTAAAGAAACATTATAAATGCCGGGGATATAATAAACAATTTGTGAGGGATGTTGCACATTTGAACTGTTAGGTGTTCCACCGGCAAAACTCCACTGCCATGTTTGTGGATTGTTTAAAGATAAATCTGTAAAATTTATAGCATTTCCAGCGATAATTGTGGTTTGACTCGCAATAAACTCAGGTATTGGAGGAGCGCCCTGGTCGCTAACAATAATATATTTTTCTTTAACCGCATAAGAAGAGCCACAGGCATTCGTTACTGTTAAAACAACTGTATATACTCCGGGATAAGAATATACATGATAAGAATTTTGTAGCGAAGATGTAAAGCCATCGCCAAAACTCCATAGATATGCTGAAGGTAATGTGCTGTTTAAATTACTGGTAAAAAATACT
>JBBAAT010000235.1:0-4473 GCA_041658145.1 Bacteroidales bacterium
GATTGGCTACTTTTCTCCCTATAAACTTACAATATGAACTTGATACAACAACTGATAACAAAGTAAAATCAACGAAAGCTTACTCAAAAAGATTTGGAGGAAAAAATATTGATATTCCTATTATAAGCCTTACGGAATATACGCCGGTAGGAGGGGTAATGGGATATATCATGTATTCCAAATCGGAAATAGCATTGCGTATGTTAAATAATATTTTAGGGGATGAACTTTTTAAAAAAGCTTTGCAGGAATTTATTAACAGGTGGCATGGAAAACATCCGACACCGTATGATTTCTTTTTTACATTCAATGATATTGTAAAAGAAGACTTGGGTTGGTTCTGGAAACCATGGTATTTTGAATACGCTTATCCTGACCTGGCAATTAAGAGCGTTATCGCCGAGGAGAATAATTATAGGCTTGTAATTGAAAATAAAGGAAATTTGCCTGTTCCTGTATATCTTACTTTTATCAGTGCAAGTGGTGAAAATGAAATTTTTTCCGAAACCGCTCGTGCGTGGGAAACCGGTAAATGTGAAATTGTGATTGAAAAGAAATGTAAAACAACTATTTCAAAAATCATTCTTGGTAATTCATTAATTCCTGATGTTAATGAGGTGGATAATGTATATATATGTAAATTTTAAAATTTCTTATAACGGCTTTGTATAATTGTTAAAATTCATGTAGGTTTGTAGTACTCTAAAGAAAGATGATGAAAAAGCTATTGTTTGTGCCTTTATTTCTGCTTTTTATATTGAGTTTTTTTTATGTTGTTGCCCAAATACCTCCCGGCTATTACGATAACGCTGCAGGATTAACAGGTACGCCTCTTAGAGTTGCCCTTCATAATATTATTAAAAATCACACTGTTGTTTCGTATTCCAGCCTTTGGACATATTTTCAGAAAACAGATATAACACCAAACGGCAAGGTCTGGGATATGTATTCTGATATTCCTGGGGGCATCCCTCCATATCAGTTTACATTTGTTACAGATCAGTGCGGAAGCTATTCTGCCGAAGGAGATTGTTACAATAAAGAACATTCCTTTCCTTCAAGTTGGTTTAATGATGCTGATCCAATGCACACTGATCTTTTTCATATTTACCCTACCGATGGTTGGGTGAACAACAAACGAGGCAATTATCCTTACGGCGATGTTGGAACTGTTTCGTGGACCAGTCTGAATGGCAGCAAACTCGGCGATTGCAACGATTCGGGTTATTCAGGTATAGTATTCGAACCGATTGATTCTTTTAAAGGCGATTTTGCACGATCTTATTTTTATATGGCTGTTCGTTATTATACCGAAGATGCCGGATGGCAGGGAAGCGATATGGTAATCGGCGCCGAACCTAAACCTTGGGCGTTGAACGTGCTTAAAGCATGGAACCAGTTGGACCCGGTTAGCCGGAAAGAATATGATAGAAACGATTCCATCTATAAAATACAACATAATAGAAATCCATTTATAGATAAGCCGCAATGGGTTGATTCTGTGTGGAACGGGCCCGCTTCTGTTCCGGAAAATGAATATGATTTTAATAAACCTGTTATTTATCCTAACCCTGCCAACGACAAAATATTTTTCAATTACTATACTGTTAAAAAAGAAAACGTGGAAGTTTCTGTATTTACAATAAACGGGCAGATGATTATTGATGAAAACTTTACAAAAGAGACTGGCAATATCTCAAAATCTATCGATTTGTCGGGCGTTTCAGCAGGTGTATATTATATCCGGTTTTTAACAAATGGAAATAGTTTTATCTCAAAACTTGTCATCGAATAAAATATGAGCACCTCTAAAAACCACATCGTCATTGCGAACGTAACGCAGTGGAGTGAAGCAATCTCACTCATGGTGCAACAATTAGATTGCTTCGGGCAAAAAGCCCTCGCAATGACGGTTGGTCGTACCTTCCATACAATGACGTTCTTATTGAGGTTTTAGAGATGCCCATATAACATATTAAAATATCGGTAAATGTCAAATATAAGGATTACTAAAGAATTTCGTTTCGAAATGGCCCACGCGCTGTTGGAATATGATGGTTTGTGCAGCAATATTCACGGGCATTCATATCAGTTGATAGTTACTATAATTGGCAAACCTCTGAATGATCCGTCGAATGCAAAGAATGGAATGGTGATGGATTTCGGTGAATTGAAAGAGATTGTGAAAAAAGAGATCCTCCGGCACTTCGATCACGCCTTGGTTCTTAACGCTGCCACTCCTGAAAAAGAAAAAATATCTTCAATGCCTTTATTCGAAAAGATCATATTCCTGCCTTATCAGCCTACCTGCGAAAATTTGCTATCCGACTTTGCGGAACGAATTGCGAAATACCTTCCAAATGGCGTAAAACTGCATAGCGTTAAACTCCGTGAAACAATTAATTCTTACGCTGAATGGTTTGCAGAAGATAATAAATAACTGATGTTACGCAAACATAATAAATGCTTACTACATTAATGGTCAGGCTGAGCCGATTCTCCTGAAGCGATAGAGGAAGGAGAAACGTGTCGAAGTCGACCATATATAGTCACTCTTCGACACGGACTCCATCCCGCAAATCTTTGCTATGTCCGGCTCTGAGTGACACTACCAAAAAAATATATACTATGCGTAACATCAGTAAATAATACCGTTAACTTATTCAATGCTGCCGTATACTGATTTCTTTTGGAATAAAGCTCAATATTTTATATATTTGTGTGTTTGTAAAAAAAATAAACATGAAAAAATATTCACTTACTTTTAGCTTTATCCTTTTCTTGGTATCGTTTACAGTCGGTCAGAATAATCCGCCAACTGCTGTGAATGACACAGCAAATACATACAGGGGCTATGTAAAAATGGATGTTCTTGATAACGATTTTGATATTGATTCAAATAATATCAGGGTATTTAATATTGTTGCACCAAATGCAAAACATGGGCTTGCAAAAAAGATTAACGATAGTATTATTGAATATACATCTTTCCCTTCATTTACAGGAGGTATAGATTCATTTGCTTATAGGATAATAGATGATGGTAGTCCTTTTAAGTTCGATACCGCTAAAGTCTATTTATATGTTGACAATTCTTTTACATTTGATACTGTTGATATCAATAATATTAATGCGGGTTTCAATGCCAATGGTGATTTATTTTGGTGGCACATGGACAACATAACATATCCCGGTCCTTATGATTATTATGCAAATAAATTTGAAGTGCCTAAAGGAAGCGGAAAACAAACAATATTTAATGGGAACCTTTGGATTGGAGGTATTGATAACATAGACACATTACATGTTGCAGCACAAATGTACAATCAAATAGGAAGAGATTTCTGGGCAGGTCCCGTTTCCAACGTTTATGATTCGTTGTATGATGCAAAATGGAACAGGATATGGAAAATAAAAAAGTCGGATATTGATTATCATTTGGCAAATTGCTGGCAACCCGGTTATATTCCTTTTCAATCGTTGATTGATTGGCCCGGAAACGGTAATACTGCTTTAGGACAGACAGCAATTACAGCTCCTTTCAAAGACTGGAACAATGATGGAATTTATAATCCTTATGGAGGTGATTACCCTCTGATTAAAGGAGATGAAGCTGTTTATTTCATTTTTAATGACGATCGGTATTTACATAGTGAAAGTCAAGGGAATAAATTAAAAATTGAAGTGCAGGGAATGGCATATAGCTTTGATTGTATTGCTGACTCCGCTTTGTGGAATTCAATTTTTATAAATTATAAAATTTACAATCGTTCTTCGTTAACTTATGATAGTGCTTTTATAGGAACGTTTATAGATTTTGACCTTGGAGATGCATCCGATGATTATATGGGCTGCGATGTTCAGAGAGGAAGCTTTTATTGTTATAATGGGGATAATGTTGATGGTAACGGACAGCCTAATGCTTATGGTGCACATCCTCCTGCACAGGCGGCTGTTTATCTTTCCGGGGCAAAAATGGATCCAGACGGAATTGATAACCCTTCCGGTTTGTGTGATGCAGGAATAAACGGGTTTAACTTCGGGAATGGAATTATAGATGATGAACACTTTGGTTTAAACAGATTCGTTTATTTTTTTAATTACATCGGTATTCAAGGAACCCCTGAAATTGCTATTGATTATTATAATTACCTGAAAGGTTTTTGGAAAGACAGCACCAAAATGATTTATGGCGGTAATGCACATGCAAGTTTCGGCGCCTACGGACCGGAATGTAATTTTATGTTTCCTGGGAATTCTGATACTTGTAATTATGGGACAGGAGGCCTTCCACCGAATGGCCCTGCCTACTGGACAGAAGTTACAGCAGGCAACGCTCCCGCCGACAGGCGTGGACTTGGTTCTACCGGACCTTTTACTTTTAAACCGGGTGATGTGCAGGAATTGGATATTGCTTTTGTCTTTGGAAGAGATTATAATGATTCAAATGCTACAGCAGCTATAATTGTGATG
>JBBAAT010000236.1:0-4465 GCA_041658145.1 Bacteroidales bacterium
TGCCATTGTGCGTGAGTAATCAAACAGTATTATACACCGTTGAGAATTTAGCTTGGGCTGGAAGAACAACAACTTATACATTCATTAAAACGGATTCAATTGGTGGTGAATTATATTTTGTTGAAGAAGCAAAAGAATATCGTTTTAACATCCCAGAAAACCCCCATGCTTATAATCATTTGTGGCTTAAGAAAAATGTTAATGGTGAGATTCTTATAAGAGCAATTTGTCATAACTATCCAATATTAGATTCTGCAATAATATTCCCCATGGCAGGTCTTCACTTTTCAAATAATTTTTTTACGGTAGGTTATTCCATTACTCAAACAATAGAACCGAATAAAACACGCACTGATTCAGTAATCAGTACCAATGCCACTTTTGGTATTTTTAATAGTTGTATCCAAATAAGGAGAACTTATAAAATCAACGATACTATTGATGTTATAGAAGATTCTTATTATACATTAGGCGTAGGCTATGTTGGTCTGAATAGAATATTCCCAGCTAACTCAGTTCATACTGACAATCTTGTATCAACATTTGTTACCGGCTGTGATCCTATTGTAGATACATTACCCGCAAATATAACTGATACTTGTTTAGGGCAATACTTTGATTATTACGTGACCAATGTTCAAATTGATACAATAAATAATACTGTAACTGTAACATGGGTGTTCCATGTTGATACAATTTCGAATCAATTTATTCAGATCTACAATTATCAATATCAAGGCAACAATGTTATAAGTATTACAATACAATGTAATAAAACTGCAACCACGTATTATAAAACAATTAATATAGGTTCATCACCGATAGTAGGTGTTGATGAGATTATCGAGCAAAATTCTAAAATAAAAATTTATCCCAATCCGACTTCTGAAGTGCTCACTGTGAAAAGTATCAGAAGCAGCAATGAGGCATTAACATTGAACATTTATAATGTTATGGGTGCATTAGTCAAAACAGAAACTTTGGAACAAAACCAGCAACAAATTAACATCGGAGATTTAAGTAACGGAATTTATATGGTTGAAATCAAATCTAAAGAATGGTCGAAAAAACAAAAACTAATAATTCAAAAATAAGATTGGCAGCATATAACAGGCGTTTGCTTTCAGTGGCGGGGCTGTGGCTCGTATGACAGAGAAGTAATAATTTTAAACGGCGGTGCTTCGTGGAAAATTCAGCGATAAACACCGCCACCGTAAGCAGCAGCCAATCGTTAGGAACAATGGAATGTAAAAAAACCGTAACAATAATAAAATGACTGAAAACATTAAAACAAGAACAATTGAAGCCTGCTTTTCTCCTGCACTTTTTACGCATATTCTTACAAAAGAAAATTTCATTGTCGTTATTGCAGATATTTTGCGCGCTACAACTGCTATTTGTACGGCATTTAAAAATGGCGCGCTTGAAGTGGTGCCTGTTGCAAAGATAGAAGAGACCGTGAAATATAAGGATATTGGTTACATGGTTGCCGGTGAAAGAGATGGAATAGTGATAGACGGAGCAGATTTTGGCAATTCTCCTTTTAATTTCACTGCTCAAAATGTAAATGAAAAAAAAATAGTTATTACAACTACAAACGGAACACATACCATAGAAGCAGCCGGATCAGCGGAAATTGTTGTGCTTGGCGCTTTTTCAAACCTTTCTGTACTGACCGGATGGCTTGCGCAACAGAATAAAAACATAGTCATTCTTTGTTCAGGATGGAAGGATAAATTTAATATTGAAGATTCTTTATTTGCCGGGGCATTAGCTCAGCGTTTGCTTACGCTTGGATATGCCACTAACTGCGATTCTGTGATGGCATCTGTTGATCTGTGGAATATTGCCGGAACAGATATGCTTACATATATCGAAAAGGCTTCGCACCGCCACCGCCTGAAAAGACTTGGTTTGGATGATGTGCTGGAATACTGCTTCACGCATGACACTGCAGAAGTTATTCCTTTTCTGAAAGGAGAAGCGCTTGTGGATGTATTGAAAAATAGTAATTTAGTGAAGTAATATACTAATGGAAAACAGGTTTACAAAAAATATATCATGGTCTATGGTTGATGGTATTACTTGCCTACCGGCAGGCAGGGCTGTTAGTTTGGTATTTGGTTTACGGTTAATAGCGGTTGGTTTTGTAAATGGTAAATGGTTTTTGGTTTATTGCAAATGTACTACCTACAACCCTTAAACCCTATAACCAAACCTATTGCCTTTGCCCTTAAACCTAAAACCTTCGCAACAGCGAACATACTGCCATGACTTAAAACCTCAAACCCGATTTCTTTCAATATAAAACAGATATGTCAAAAACAACAATTAAAAAAACATTGCTGTTGCTCATTGCTGCTGCGATGTTTGCCGTTTTTATCCCTTCATCGCTTTTTTCGTGGGGGTTTTACGGGCACAAAAAAATCAATCGTATGGCTGTATTCACGCTGCCTCCGCAGATGATTGGTTTTTATAAAAAACACATCGAGTACATATCAGAGCATGGTTCTGATCCGGACAAGAGAAAATATGCTGATGAAAAGGAAGCAGTGCGTCATTATATTGATATAGATTATTACGGTGATAAGCCGTTTGATGTTGTCCCTAAAAAATGGAAAGATGCTGTTGCAAAATATACGGAGGATTCACTGAATTTATATGGCATCAACCCATGGTGGACTGAAAAAATGTATTACAGATTGGTTGAAGCATTCAAAGATCAGGATGTAGACAAGATTCTGTACATCTCGGCAAATTTAGGGCATTATATTGCAGATGGTTGTACTCCGTTGCACAATACGCAGTTTTATGACGGGAAGATTCCTGAACAAAAGGGAATCCATGTTTTTTGGGAATCAAGAATACCGGAACTTTTTGGCGATGATTATGATTTTTTTGTAGGACAGGCAGAATATATTGATAAACCTTTAGACAAAATATGGGAAAACATTAAATTAAGCTTTGCCACAATTGATACTATTTTTATGGTGCAGAAAAAAATGAATTTGGAATTCCCGGGTGATAAACAATATACCTTTGAAAACAGGGGACAAACAACCGTTAAAGTGTTTTCGAAAGAATATTCCCTACAGTTTAGTGCGCTCCTTAACGGAATGGTTGAACGCCAGATGCGACGGGCTGTTAAAACAGTCGGGAGTTTTTGGTACACCGCATGGGTAAATGCCGGGCAGCCAGATCTCACTAAGATTGAAGATAAAGACATTTCAGACGCACATAAAAAAGAACTTGAAGAACAAGAAAAACTGTGGAAGACAGGAAAAGTTAAAGGACGACCAGATCCGCAATGATAAAAGCATTAATCTTCGACTGGGGTGATACGGTAATGCGCGACTTTCCCGATTGCAAAGGACCTATGGCAGATTGGGAGCACTGACCCGTCGGAATGTGTCATGATTGGAAATGTATATGAAAAAGACATTTCGGGAGCAAAAGCTGTTGGAATGAAAACGATATTTTTTAATGAAAAAATGATTTCAGGAAATTTTTTTGAAGCAGATATCGTGCTACATTCTATGAAAAACTTACCTGAAGCTGTAAAATATTTTTCTAAATAGTATTTGTCCATAAAGTCAATACAAAACGTCATTGCGAGGAGTTCCGATAGCTATCGGAACGACGAAGCAATCTTAACATAGAAACACACTACATAAGATTGCTTCCCATTTCGTTCCTCATGGTTCGCAATGACGATGAGGTTTTTAAGTGCCCTTAATTCTGAAATTTAAAATCACAAATGCTCAAGCCTCGAATTATCACCCGCACCATTCTGCTTATTTCGCTTGTAAGTTTATTCACAGATGTGGCAAGCGAAATGCTGTACCCCGTGATGCCGGTTTATCTGAGATCAATTGGTTTTTCTGTTTTGCTGATCGGGATACTTGAAGGGATTGCCGAGGCAACAGCCGGTTTAAGCAAAGGATATTTTGGAAATCTTTCAGATAAAAAAGGTACAAGAATGCCTTTTGTCCGCTGGGGTTATTCATTAAGCGCAATATCAAAACCTCTTTTGGCAATATTTATTTATCCGCTATGGGTATTTTTTGCACGAACGCTCGACAGATTAGGCAAGGGAATACGAACAAGTGCAAGAGATGCTTTGTTAAGTGATGAAACTACGAAAGAACATAAAGCAAAGGTCTTTGGGTTTCACAGATCGCTAGATACCTTTGGTGCAGCCATAGGTCCTGTAATAGCGCTGATTTACTTGTATTTTTATCCTGAACAATACAAATGGCTTTTTATCATTGCTTTCTTTCCCGGGCTACTGGCGGTTTTCATAACATTTCTGATCAAAGAAAAAAGGAAACAAATCTCAGAGCCGGAAAAAGATCGTGTTGGTTTTTTGTCGTATTTAAAATACTGGAAAAAGTCACCGTCTGTTTATAAGCGGCTTGTTATCGGAATGTTGGTGTTCACTGTTTTCAATAGCTCCGATGTTTTT
>JBBAAT010000237.1:0-4461 GCA_041658145.1 Bacteroidales bacterium
ATTTTTCTTCACTCTGTAATTCTTGCAAAAACCCTTGGCGATACTTTCAAACCCGACATGGTTGCCGGTCATTCGCTGGGAGAGTTCTCTGCATTGGTTGCCAATAAAACATTGTCGTTCGAAGACGGACTTGTTCTTGTATCAAAACGAGCTATTGCCATGCAAAAAGCATGCGAAGCCAACCCTTCCACAATGGCTGCTATTCTTGGACTTGACGATAAGGTAGTGGAAAATATTTGCAAATCTATAAAAGACGAAGTGGTTGTTCCGGCAAATTATAACAGTCTTGGACAGCTTGTTATTTCAGGTTCTTTGAAAGGAATTGAAATTGCCTGCGAAAAGCTGAAAGCCGCCGGCGCTAAAAGAGCTTTGCCTTTAAAAGTTGGTGGCGCATTCCATTCGCCGCTAATGGAACCGGCACGTGTTGAACTGGCAGCAGCTATCAATTCAACTTTATTCAACAAGCCTATCTGCCCTGTTTACCAGAATGCAAACGCTCAAAGCGTTACCAATCCTGATATTATTAAGGAAAACCTGATCTCTCAGCTAACATCACCTGTTTGCTGGACACAGATCGTACAGAACATGATCGCCGATGGCGCCTCTATCTTTGTTGAAGTAGGACCCGGTACAGTTTTACAAGGGCTTGTTAAAAAAGTAAAACCGGATGTTGAAGCTTACAGTGCTTGATCTTTTCTTGGTTTATGGTTGATGGTAAATAGCAGCAAGTTTGGTCTTAAGTCATTGGTCATAGGGATAAACCATATATCTATAACCTAAAACTAAACCTACTTCCAAGCCCGTTACCCATAAACTTCTTTCTAATATATATTTATAAAGTAAGGTAAACGCGCCTGCACGCCTTTCATGTTTTTCACATTCCGAATATATTGGTAATATTCATACACATCTCCCAATTCTTTTTTAAGCAATGCATCGTTTGCTCCACCTGATAAACCTTCCAGAATTTGTGTAAAAGGATCTTTTTGTTCGGGTAACGATTGAATTTTATACTCTCCGATCTTAGCGAGTTTTGCTGCAAGTTCAATTGCTTTTTCAAGTCCGCCGAACTCATCAATAAGCCCAATATCTTTGGCATCAACACCGCACCATACCCTTCCCTGCCCGATGGAATCCACCTGGTCGGTACTCATATTTCTTCCATCTGCAACATGCTTGATAAATGTCTGGTAAATGTTTTCAACATCGCTTAAATAAACAGCTTTTTCCGATTCAGTCAAAGCACGTGTGACCGTGCCAAAATCAGCATAATTGTTAGTTTTTACATTATCGAAAGTGATGCCTAATTTTTCATTGAATAATCCTTTTAAATTCGGCACTAATCCGAATACTCCTATTGAGCCGGTAATCGTACTGGGGTCAGCTACGATTTTCGTTGCTGCACAGGAAATATAATATCCGCCTGATGCAGCCACATCACCCATCGAAGCCACAACGGGTTTGACTTTCTTTGCAAGTGCTACTTCTCTCCATATAACTTCCGAGGCCAGCGCACTGCCGCCCGGAGAATTTACACGCAAAACAATTGCTTTAACCGTAGAATCAAGCCTTGCTTTTCTTATAGCTTCGGATATTCTCTCTGAGCCAATGGTTTTATCGTTGCCTTTTCCACTTTCAATCTGCCCGATGGCATATATGATGGCGATCTTATCTTTTGATTTTGTGATCTTCTTTGATTTATCAGGCGCATTAGCATATTTGTTGATTGTCATCAGGCTGATTTTATCTTTTTCACCAATTCCAAGTTTGGTGCGCAACGCTGCAAGCAGTTCATCTTTGTATACTAATCTATCAGCAAGTTTATGCGTTACAGCATCTGCTGCTTTCTGCACCTTAAAGCTGTCAGCAATCATGTTAAGATCATCTCTGCTTATTTTACGCGAATCCGATATACCATCCAACAGATGATTCCATATTGAACTGAGATATTTCAGCGTCTGCTCTTTATTGGCGTCACTCATTTTGTCAAGGATAAAAGGCTCTACCGCACTTTTGAATTTTCCATGACGGATGATCTGAATATCTACATTCATTTTTTCGAATAAGCCCTTATAAAACATAACCTCACCATCCAATCCCTTAAACTCCACAATACCTTCCGGATTCAGATATATACTATCTGCAACAGAAGCAAGATAATATGCCTTCTGGGTATATGTTTCGCCATAGCTTATTATAAATTTCCCGGTTTTTTTAAAATCAAGCAAGGCATTCCGGATCTCTTCTACAGTGGCTATGCCGGAAGGGACGGAGCTAAGGTCTAAATAAATGCCTTTAATATTTTCGTCGGTTTCTGCTTTTTTAATATTTTTAAGTATTTCATTTAGCCCCGGAGGATTTGAAACCTTTAGCGAAAAGAAATTGATGGTTTCAAATGGGTTATTTGAAGAACGATCAGGGATCACTTCATTTAATTTAAGTTGAAGCACTGTGTTCTTGGGGACAATAACAATCTCTTTTCTCGAAAAGGATGATAACGAAACGGCAATTGCCATCATGATAAAAAAGAAGATTATAAATACCAGGATAAAGCCGGCCATCGAGGCAAACATGAATTTAAAGAACTGTTTCATATTTCAAAGATTTTAACGGTTTGATTAAAAGGTTTTCTTTCGCAATATTATGAAAAATAAATGATTTAACGTTATTTTTGATATAATGATAGTTAATCTGTAAAAATTTTTCAACAAGATTATTTTCGTATTAAACTTATTGTAATTTTGAGGCCTGCCTATCGGCAGACAGGCAAATGTTTAATTGTTATGGGTGTCGCATACTTGCTTCTCGGATCGAATCTCGGCAATAAAGAAGAGAATCTTAGAAATGCCGTCAAACTTCTGAAGAAATTCGGGAAAGTGAGAAAGCATTCTGCTATTTACGAAACAGAGCCCTGGGGTTTTTCAGACGAAAGGAATTTTTTTAATAAAGCTATATGCTTAGAAACATCACTAAACCCATTTGAACTTTTTACGGAGATTTTAAAAATCGAAATCTCTATCGGCAGAAAAAGACAGATTAAGCAATGGGTGGCAAGGGAGATTGATATTGACATTATATTTTATGATAATCTTATCCTTAGCGAAGAATTTCTTATTATTCCTCATCCTCACTTAAAAAACAGGAAATTTGCATTGGCGCCATTGGAAGAAATTGCATCTGGTTTCATTCACCCTGTTTTAGGAAAAAGTATTACTGAATTATTAAAAGAATGTCCTGATGATTGTGAAGTTGAATTACTCCATTCTCCTTCCTTTGACTGCATAACCCCTAACTGAAATGAAGTATAATTACATTGCTATCGAAGGAAATATCGGGGCGGGAAAAACTTCGCTTGCTACCAGGATATCCGAACAATTCAATGCAAAAATAATCCTTGAACAATTCGCAGATAATCCTTTTCTTCCAAAATTTTATGAAAACCCTGCACATTATGCTTTCCCGCTTGAACTTTCATTTCTTGCAGCCCGGTATCATCAGTTAAAAGATGAACTTACCAAACAGGACCTGTTCAAGACTTTTACCATTTCTGATTATTTTATAAACAAAACTCTGATTTTTGCACAAAAAACACTTCAGTCAGACGAATTTGCACTTTTTACTAAATTGTTCTATATCATTAACACTACTTTGCCAAAGCCCGACCTGCTGGTTTACCTTTACCTGAATATTGACAATCTGAAACGAAACATAACAAAGAGAGGTCGATCTTATGAACTGAACATGGAAAAAGAATACCTTGAAAAGATACAGACGGGCTACTTCGATTTTATCAAATCGCAGCAGAACATGCGCATTTTAATCATCGACACCAATAATATTAACTTTGTTAACAACGAAAATGATTATAAAAGAATCACAAATATCATTATTGATAAGGATTACGATATAGGGATTACAAGGATATCATTATAATCTGATACCATGTCAAACTTGCTTCTACGAGTTAAGATTGCTTCACCTTCCTTCGTCGGCTTCGCAATGACGTCATTGCGAGGAGGAACGACGAAGCAATCTATTTGACATATCACTCTTAACACAACAATAGTTTGTAACAAATTTCTTTTTTATTGGTAATTAATGAAAAAAGCAGTGTTCCGTATTCTCAATTATTTCAAAGCAGTATGCCTGTTGATACTGCTGATTTGTATTCCCCGACAGATGTGTGCACAGCAAACCACAGCTGATAGCCTGCTGAAAGCATTAAAATCTGCGCCGGAGGATACATCAACGGTTAACTTATTAAATAATCTTTTCAAAGAATACCAGAATGATGATCCAACCAAGGCGCTTAAATATTCAAAGCAGGCCCTGGAATTGGCTGCCAAACTTGGGTTTCAGCGCGGCATTGCATCTTCATACAACAATATTGGATTTGCCTGTTTCAATAATGGAAATACAAACGATGCTCTCGACAATTATTTAAAGGCCCTTGAAATTTTT
>JBBAAT010000238.1:0-4448 GCA_041658145.1 Bacteroidales bacterium
TCGTCCACGCCCTTCACTTCGGTAACATCCCATTTCCCCGATGTAAGCTGCATTACCTGCTTACCCTGCATATCATATAAATAAATATGGTTGTACCCGTCTTTATCGCTTGTTAGCAGAAAATTCCTCTTGTCCTTCAGGAATATCAGATTATTTGTGATCTCGATATAATATTTGTTCGTTTCAATGTAAATGACTTTTGACGTTCCATCTGTTGCATCTGCTAAAAGGATTTCAAATTTGTTCTGCAACCTGTTCATTCTTTGAATTGACAATATATCCGGGTCTTCTGTCCATTTAATACGGGGAATATATTGGTCTTTTTCCGTACCAATATCCATTGTTTGGGTTTTCCCTGTTTTCAGGTCATACATAAGAATACTGACAATGGAATTATCTTCTCCTGCTTTTGGATATTTGTATTTATATATGGTTGGGTAAAGGCTGTCGTACAATACCATGTCATATTCTTTCACTTTGCTTTCATCAAAGCGATAGAAGGCAAGCTTGTTGCCATCGGGCGACCAGAAATAGGCTTTGGTAAATTCAAATTCTTCTTCGTACACCCAATCTGGTGTGCCATAAATAATATTATTATAAAGCCCGTCAGTTGTAATCTGATCTTCTTTTCCGGAACTAATATCTGCAATAAAAAGATTGTTATCCCTGATAAAAGCTATTTTTGATCCATCGGGTGAAAATGAAGCCAGCCGCTGCTTTCCTCCGGTTGAAAGTTTAGTAAGTTGTTCCGTTTTAATATCCCATATATAATAATCCATTCTTGTGGAATACCTGTAAATTCTTTCCGTTCCTGTTCCTATCAGAATTTTTGATTCGTCAGGACTAAATGAATACTCATCAATAGAGATACCTTCTTCTTTTTGACCTTTTGGAACCAATTGACTTGTACGGACAATTGTTTTTGATTTTTTGCCGGTTTTATATTCATACTCACTTATCATAGTATCATTTTCGAGCATAGAGTAATGTTCTCCGTCTTTCATTGGAACAACATCGCCCATCGTTTTGGGATAGAATGTTCCGGATGTCCAGATATCTTCCAGCGTAATTTCTTTCTTTGGTACCTGTGCATTTGCACTAGAAAAACAGCTTATGGCAAATATCAGGATAATTAACTTTTTCATAAAATAATGATTTGTTTCAGGAATTTCAAAATTATAAAAAAAATTAACCGCAATCTTCGGCTTCGATATAATTTTATAATTTTGCATTATAATGGGTGGTTAGCTCAGTTGGTTCAGAGCACTTGCTTGACAGGCAAGGGGTCGTTGGTTCGAACCCAATACCACCCACAAAACAAGAACCGCAGAAAAGTTGCGATTTTTTATTTCAGCAGCAACATTTTCCTTGTCAACATTTTCTCGTTACTGATAATCGAAAAGTAATACACACCTGAAGGGAGATTATATTGTGCCGCATCAAAATGCCTGATGTATTTTCCTGTATTGTATTTTTCATTATTGATCATCGCGGCCATTTCCCTGCCGAAAATATCATAAACTTTAAGCGAAACTAAAGCAGGTTTGTGTAATTTGAAACCGATATACGTATTTTCAACAAAGGGATTCGGAGCATTTTGTTCAAGAGAGAAGTCTTCAGGTTCATCATGATTATTTACGCCAAGAAAAGAAGTATCCACAATAGCTGTCAAAATGCTTAATTGTCCGGGGTCGTATCTTGCCCATACAGGTCTGATAACGTTGTTAAATGCGGAAATATTAGTGTAATCGCCAAAAAACACATCTTCATCCGGGATGAACGGACTATTACTGATTTTGAAATTCGCAAATGTTTCTCCCCCGTCTTTTGAAACCGCCATATAAACATCTGTCCTGGTATCATTATAATTCCTGCGATCGTAGAAAACAAAATAAAGATAGCCCGTTACCTGATCTACTGTCATCCATGTAAAGAATTGCTGTTTTCCGGGAACATCATCATTAACACGTTTAGCTGCCGACCATGTATTCCCGCCATCCGTTGATTTGGAAAGCCATACATCCGTATCTGTTGTTCCATTGCGTTGGTCGGTCCAGTTGATGTATATGGTTCCCCTGTAAGGGCCGTTGCTCAGATCGCAGGCGGTTACAGGAAGCCCGTTGCATCGAGAAATTCCGGGTATCGGGTAATCCCATCCGCCGGGAATATCGCTTACAAAAATGTCATTATCAAGCCAGGTGTTTCCTGCATCCAGCGACCTGTCAAATAGTAACCCTTCCGGTCCTGCCCATGCCACATATACTTCGCCATCAGGCCCGACTGTTGGTACTGCTCCTTCGGTAGTGTTGTCTGAATCCACACAATCGCCGGCTATTTTATTTATCCTGACCGGAACTGACCATGTTTGTCCGCCATCAACGGATCGTGAAAAAAGTATCACAGAACTGTCAGTAGGATCAGCAGGAATAGGAAAGGGGTATTTATCAAACTGAGTCCATGTAGCATAAATGATGTTGTTATTTCTATCAACAACCGCCCATTCTTTGTCCTGCGCCTTGATGCCATTGACCCAGGTATAGGATCCATCGCTCCACTGCCCATCTACACTGTCGGCTTTCTGACAAACGATGCGGTCGATCCAGTTACCGGCAGGGGGGTCGAGGTCGGAAAGATGAAAGAAATAAAAACTTCCTGCCGTATCCACTATGATGCAGGGATCGCCCCAAACTCCATAAGAAGATGCAAGTGTTCCTTCTGTCCATGTTAATCCGCCATCTTTGGAATAGTAGTATTTATCAATGTTTGCCCCGGCAACAATTTCGTTGGTATTTTTCGGGTTGATCATGATGGTCGGTTCTTCAGGATATCCCTGATCACCAATCAGAACATTTGTATGCTGAGCATTTACCAATGTCAGAAAAAATATTGCGGCAACAGCAAGAATTATTTTTCTCATAATGCTTTCATTTTTGTTGTTTCAAAGTTACAAAATTTATAATACCATTTGATTACATCCTCTGGTTTCGCTTTGATCAAACCTGCCCGACACTTCAAAAGTGCCGTCTTTAAATAATTTACCCATATCCTGTGTGGCAATGAACGAACACGAATTGATATTCGCAAGATCAATGATATTGATTCCTCCGTTACGTCCTGATTCTATTAATGAAAGAGGATCATTCATTTCCCTCACTAATACTTTCATCCATGGCGGACATTTGTAAATTCCATTATCTTGTGAATACGCCTGCGACAACAATTCTGTCATCCCATATTCCGAATGAACAGAAGTAATTCCAAATTTTTTACACATTATTTCATGCAACTCTTTTCTTATGATTTCCTTTCGCTTTCCTTTCATACCACCGGTTTCCATCACTATTGCATTTCCTAAACGGAAATCAATTTTTTCTGCAAGATCGAGCAAAGCATAAGAAACACCTAATAAAAGTATTTTTCGGGATTTTTTTTTACTTAACTTTTTTAATTTCATAAGCAGGAGAGAATATTCATTCAGATAAAATCCACAATCTTCCTTGTAGTTGCTTTTATTTATGAAAAAGTTGGTCATCCAAGCCAGCGAAGAATTTTTTCTTTCCATATATGACGGCAACAAGGCAAGTATTGTATAATCCGCCACCTTCCCGTAAAACCTTTCAAATGCAGTAACGGCGGACTCTTCATAAATTGTAAGGTCGGTTACATAATGACAACTTCTTGCCTGACCTGTAGTGCCGCTGCTGCTGAAAACAGCCTGCACCGGTTTATTTCCGGTAATAACTTTTTGTGTTCTAAAAAATTCAACCGGCAAAAAAGGGATTTGTTCAAAATACCGGATATGCTTTAAATCCTTGCAAATACAGTTTACATACTTCTGATAAACAGGATTATTTTCAACCTGGTACAAAAATATTTCAATCGCAAGCCTGTTAAATTCTTCTCCGGAAGATATATTAAAAATTCTTTTTCTTATGTTAAGTAGTGTCATTCGGAAAATAATAATGTTACTTTTACGTTAAATTTTGGTAACTATTCAGCCGATTTAAAATGTTAAAAAAACAAATACATGCCACAGATTACACAGATTAAAATTAATTTTTTTTATAAATTTTATTCACGACTATTTTATTTTCAATGTGTTCATGAGATCCCTGCCCGACTGCCAGCCCGATAATGTCTTTCTGGCGGGGTCATTCAGGCGGGGCTTTGCTATGTTCACAAAGAAAACTACCTTTGGTAGTTTAAAATCTGTGAAATCTGTGGCTATTACGGCTAATATAGTAGCTGAGTAGTTACAAATTTTGTATTTTTACATCAGATTTACCAAGATGAAAACAAAATCAAATATACTAAGATTCTGGATATTTGCAGTGGTGATTTTTTACACTTCTTGCAAAGAAAAGGAAAAATATCCGGTAATACCCTTTATCGAAAACCCATCTTTGACTAAAACACCCGGCGCTTCTGGTATTGATGAAAAAGGGATA
>JBBAAT010000239.1:0-4443 GCA_041658145.1 Bacteroidales bacterium
AAAGGAGAATTAAAATCTTCCGAAATTTCAGAAAGAGATATTTTATACAAAGTGCTTTTTGATATGAAGAAAGATATCAACGACCTGAAAAAGTTGGTCTTTGATATTATGGAAAACACGCATGTGCCAGACGATATCCATGAAAACAATTCGCAGGCTTTACAGAACCTTTATGAAGATCATAAGCCGGTTATAAATAATGAAACGAATATCACCATTCATCCTAAAAAAGATGAGCGTATTGATGAGCCTATACAGGAATCTGAAGTGATCGAGGAATCACTGTCTCTCCGGAAAAAAGAAGAAGATATGATACGCAAAGCGATTGAAAAGCATAAAGGCAGACGAAAAAATGCTGCTACAGAGCTGGGTATTTCAGAACGCACACTTTACCGAAAGATCAAAGAATATAACCTCGACCAATGAAAGCAAGATTCTTTATAACTGCACAGCCGATGAATAAATAAATAGAACGCTGATTCGCCAAGGCTAACGCTGATGATTATGATAAACACAGATAAAATAAAATCTTATTTAATCACTGATGTTACGCAGAACTTAAACATTGATTATTAATAGATTGAGTATGATTTTAATTTTTGATGAATTTTCAGTTTTGAGATATTAAAGTGATGCATTGTAGAGATTGTAAAGCTTTCATAAGATACGTTATTTTTTTATGTCAAATTAGCATTTATTGTTTGAATCCAAAAACTCAATGAACATGGGCATAAGCTCATGCGTAACATCAGTTAATCATATATTTTATAATGAACATGATAAAAATCATATTTAATCATAAGCAATCTGCGTTATCTGCGTTCCATTCCCTAATTAGTTACAGATTTTTTCTTATAGCATTTTTTATCTTGTCCGCTTTTACGGCTTGCAAAGTAAATTATTCATTTACAGGCGGTAGTATTGATCCAAAGATTAAAACCATTTCCATTCAATACTTTCCTAATAATGCTTCAATCATTCAGCCTACGTTAAGCCAGGCTTTCACTGAGGCATTACGGGATAAATTTTCTTCGCAAACAAAATTGACACTTGTTAATAAAGGCGGAGATCTCAATATTGACGGATCAATTACGGGATATCTTACTCAGCCGGTTGCTATACAGGGAGATGAAACTGCCGCTTTGAACCGTCTTACAATAACGGTAAACGTGAAATTTTCCAATAAGTCAGATGAAAAACAGAATTTTGAACAGACTTTCTCCAGGTTTGAAGATTTTCAAAGTTCTCAAAGCCTTTCATCTGTGGAAGAAACGCTGATCAATGATATCAATGAAGCCCTGGTAGAAGATATTTTCAATAAAGCCGTTGTGAACTGGTGATATATAATTTAAAATAATGTTATTAAAAATATTACTATTCAGGTAGTAGGCAGGAGGCAGGAGCAGGAGGCAGCCAAAGGTCGTCAATATCAGTTTGCGTAAATATTAGGAGAAGGATACAGAAAGCGTAAATACCCTAAACATTTTTCAAGTAAAATGACCGATGCTGACTGCTTCCTGCCGCTGCCTCCTGCCTCCTGCATACTATATACAAATGGGTAAATAGTAACTGAAAAATTAAATTTGATATTTCCGGAAAAAAGCAGTTACTTTGCAGTTCAAATTGAAAAAATAAAAAAAGAAATCATTAAATATTAATTATTATGGGAGCTTTTATTTTTGTTTCGGTACTGATTTTAATAGTTTGCATTCTCCTCATACTTGTTGTTCTTGTTCAGAATTCCAAAGGGGGCGGACTGGCATCCAACTTTAGTTCTAATAACCAAATTATGGGTGTACGCAAAACCACTGATTTTCTTGAAAAATTTACTTGGGGCTGTGCTATTGCTTTACTGATATTAAGCATGATATCAATTTTTGTAATACCCAAAAATGTTAATACAACAGTTAAAAGCACCGAATTACAGGACCAGATAGATAAAAATTCCGCGCCTTCAACCAACAACTATCAGGCGCCTCCTGAAAAGAAATAACAGAAAAATCGGGTTTTGATATGTTGAAATGCCAGAATGTCACATAACACTGTCATTTTTTTATTATCTGAACTTACTTCGGAAAAATTGTCGTTAAAACTTCCTGTTTCCGATTTGGCACAAAAAATGACAGGCTCACAGGCAGGCAAAAAAAAATAAAATTATTGTAAAACTTAAAAAATAAATCACCATGTCAAAATTAAACATTAAACCAATTGCAGGATCAGGTAATAGAGTTGTTATAGAGCCAGCTCCTGCTGAAGAAAAAACATCCGGTGGAATTATTATTCCTGATACAGCAAAAGAAAAACCACAAAAAGGAAAAGTTGTCGCTATAAGCGAACAAGATGAAAAAGGTATTAAACCTGTTGTAAAAGTTGGAGATTCCGTTCTCTATGGTAAATATGCCGGTACTGAAATCAACCATGGAGGAAAAGATTACCTCATTATGAAGGAATCTGACATTTATGTTGTAGAAATTTAATTTAACATTATATTCCTTCGGTATTTTTGAAATAAATAATAGTTTAACAAACATAAAATAAAAGTAAAATGGCAAAAGAAATAAAATTTAATATGGAAGCCCGCGACCTGTTGAAAAAAGGGGTTGATGCGATGGCCAACACAGTGAGAATTACACTTGGACCCAAAGGAAGAAATGTAATACTTGAAAAGAAATTCGGAGCTCCGCAAATTTCTAAAGACGGCGTTACCGTGGCAAAAGAAATTGACTTAAAAGATCCTATTGAAAATCTGGGCGCTCAGTTAATAAAAGAAGTAGCTTCTAAAACTGCTGATATAGCAGGCGATGGGACCACCACAGCAACGGTTCTTGCACAATCCATTATCACTACCGGTTTAAAGAACGTAACTGCCGGAGCTAATCCGATGGATTTGAAAAGAGGGATTGATAAGGCAGTTGTGGCAGTTGTAGCTCATCTGAAATTACAGTCGAAAGAAGTAGGAAACAGTTTTGAAAAGATTGAGCAGATTGCTACTATTTCTGCAAATGATGATTCCGTTATCGGAAAACATATTGCTGATGCCATGCGCCAGGTGAAGAAAGAAGGTGTAATAACGATTGAAGAAGCAAAAGGTACCGAAACTACCGTAAAAGTTGTTGAGGGTATGCAGTTTGATCGTGGTTATATTTCACCTTATTTTATTACCGATCCTGAAAAGATGGAAGCAGTAATGGAAGATCCATACATACTGATTTACGAAAAGAAGATATCAGTAATGAAAGATTTTCTGCCAATACTTGAAAAGACAGTTCAAACAGGTCGTCCTATGATGATAATTGCAGAAGATATTGAAGGTGAAGCATTAGCAACCCTTGTGGTGAATAAGATCCGTGGTTCGTTGAAGATATGCGCTGTAAAAGCTCCGGGATTTGGCGACAGAAGAAAAGAAATGTTGCAGGATATCGCAGTTCTTACAGGTGGAGTTGTAATTTCTGAAGAACAGGGTTACAAGCTAGAAAATGCAGACCTTTCATACTTGGGCCAGGCTGGAAAAATCGTTGTTGACAAAGATAACACTACTATTGTAACAGGTAAAGGCGTGAAAGAAAATATTACTGCACGCATTAACCAGATCAAAGCGCAGATAGAAAAGACCACATCTGATTATGATAAAGAAAAACTTCAGGAACGCCTTGCTAAATTATCAGGCGGCGTAGCCGTTCTTTATGTTGGAGCTGCAAGCGAAGTGGAAATGAAAGAAAAGAAAGACCGTTTCGACGATGCACTGCATGCAACCCGTGCTGCTATTGAAGAAGGTATTGTTCCTGGTGGCGGTATCGCTTATATAAGAGCAATAGCTTCGCTCGACAAATTAACCGGCGACAACGAAGACCAGACTACAGGTATTCAGATTATCCGCAGGGCTCTTGAAGAACCGCTGAGATTGATAGTGGAGAATGCAGGTGTAGAAGGTTCTATTGTTGTACAGAAAGTGAAAGAAGGCAAGGACGATTATGGCTTCAATGCAAGAACCGAAAAATACGAAAATCTTTATAAATCAGGTGTGATCGATCCCACCAAAGTTACCCGTGTTGCTCTTGAAAACGCTGCTTCTATTGCAGGCATGATGCTAACAACTGAAGCCGTAGTGGTTGAGATCAAGGAAAAAACTTCTTCCATGCCTCCTATGCCGGGCGGTGGAATGGGAATGGATTATTAAGATAAATATTGCAAAATTTAAAATGCAAACTTGCCTGCGGCAGGCAGGTATTAAATTTCAAAATTGTACTATCAAATATTACCAACGGTTTCATAAACAATAAAATTTACAATTTATAATTTGAATTAAAATACAAACTCACTAACGTCCTAACGTTTTATGTTAATGTTCTTTGAAATTATTGATAGATAATGGTTGTAGCATTTTTGAAGGTTCAAACGATTTGAATTGATAACCTCTTTCTTGGTGTAATTTTGGTGCTAAAA